>NZ_MWQG01000027.1:0-40488 GCF_002210365.1 Fibrobacter sp. UWH1 | reverse complement strand
CTCCATGCAGAGTGGTTGTTTCCATTTTGGAAATAACCATAGATTCTTCCAGTTCACCTTCCTCAAAGATGTTCTTTAGGTGCTTACTAATTGCAGGAACACCAACTTCAAATAGCTCAGCCATGGCTTTTTGCGTAAGCCATAAGGTTTCGTTTTCAAGCTTCACCTCAAGATGCGAGGATCCGTCATCGGAAACATAGATTACTATTTCGCCTTTCTTATCAGCGGTATTCATTCAAACCTCCGTACTGCACAAAAATACACTAAAACAAAGGCTCTGTCAAGCCAGTATACACGGTCGGGGTGAGATTGTGTTCCCATTGTTTTCTTGCTGAATAATAACAGCAAGGTCGGATTAGGATATGTCAAGCCATTTCGTAAAAAATAGGCAATAGGGGTGCTGAAAAATTTTGAGTGACACCTACTGACATCCTGGATTATCTATATTCTTTATGTACATAAAGAGTTTTGCTCTTGTCCACGTTTGAAACTTCGACACTTTCATTACCAAAGGACAAGACGAACGCTCACGCCTGTCGCTTGGACAATCCAAGTGGCATCGTTTTGTTGCGTTGACTTTATTGAAAAGTTGACTTACATACGACCTTTTTGGGGCGTGGGTTGTTTGTGCTTATTTTGGTAGGGCAGTCGAAGGCCTCAAACGGATAGGTGCATTCAATTCCACGCCTTTTTCTTAATATCGTGGTTGAACACAGGATGAGAGCGACTCTTGTTGAGTTTGCTCTCGTTCCCGTTTGAAACTTCGACACTTTCATCGCCAAAGAACCAGACAAACGTTCGTTGACCTATGGTTGCATAGGCCATGCTATACCCTGGGCATACTGCATCCACTCGGCGCCCGGGAAATTCGCGCGTGTATCCACATGGGCGTTTACGGGCGTGTTGTATTCTTTTTGAAAATGTCACACTTTTGGATGAGAAGTGAGTTGGCTTCTTGTCTTGTTCGTCGGTGATTTAATCCATCTGCAAGGCTTGCGCCGCTCCTTTGAGGGTGAACTCGTTCACTTTCAACAAGGAGCGGTTCGATGGCATTTACCTTTATTGACTTATTTGCTGGTATTGGTGGCATTCGAATTCCATTTGATGAACTCGGTGGCAAGTGCGTATTCTCTTCGGAGTGGGATAGTCACGCCGCAAATACTTATCAAGTAAATTTTGGAGAGCGTCCTCATGGCGATATCACGAAAATCCATGAAAGCGATATTCCAAAACACGATATCCTGTTAGGAGGATTTCCTTGTCAAGCGTTCAGCATTATGGGAAAAATGCAAGGATTTGCGGATACGAGAGGAACAATGTTTTTTGAAATTGAACGCATTTTAAAATATCACAAACCCAAGGCGATATTGTTGGAAAATGTAAAACAACTGGTTGGTCATGACAAAGGTCGGACTTTCAAAGTGATTCAAGATCACCTCGCTGAATTAGGATATCATGTGAAGTGGAAAGTCTTGAATGCTCTTGATTTTGGCATTGCTCAACGAAGGGAAAGAGTAATAATAGTTGGGTTTAGAAATAAAAAATTTGCAAATAGAATGTCTCTAGATTTCGAACCAATTCCATATAACTTAAACGATATTCTAGAAAGCGAAGAGAATGTAAACCCATCACTCTTTGCGTCAAAACGAATAGTCGATAAAAGAAAGAAAAGCGTTGCGAAAAAAGATGTCTTTTTTCCTTCTGTATGGCACGAGAATAAGTCTGGAAATATCTCTGTCTTGCCTCACGCATGCGCTTTGCGTACAGGCGCTTCATACAATTATCAGTTGGTTAACGGCAATAGAAGATTCACAGAGAGGGAACTGCTCAGATTACAAGGATTTCCTGATACATATAAAATTGTTGGCTCTAATCAAGATGTGCGCAGACAAACTGGAAATGCAGTTTGCGTTAAAGTAATTAGAGCCGTTGCAATACGAATGCTGGAGATTTTGCATGCTTAAGCCCAAATTGAGAGATTCACATAAATTAGATTATTCGGAAGACTATCCTTTAAATGAAATTCCTGAAAGCGTAGTTACTAAAATTGGCGGCTACATGATCTATTTGCTTCATATAGGACGCAAAGATGTAAGCGGGACCGATTGGGGCGATGCTTTTGCGCAAGCAATTGGCGGAACACACTTGGACTCTCCACTAGGCATTGCTGATGTAGTGAAAAATAAGGTGGCGTGGTCTATGAAGACGGTCAAGTGTCTTAGAAATCCTTTTGATTGTACGAGTGTAAGGCTTATAAGTGGGCGTTGCTCTCCAGATTATTCGTATGGTATTACAGATCCTCACAAGGATGTTCAGGCAACAGGTCGTGCCGTTTTGAATATATGGAACGAACGGGTAAACATTGCGCAAGATGAATATTCTCAAATAAGAACGTCTGTATTGATCCGTAGCGAGGATTTACTTTCCTACACCTTGTATGAGACAGAAAATCACCGGTTTATACCTAGTAACTATAAGTGGAGCGTAAACAAAAACGGTAATCTCATAGGAACGGAAATTGCTACTAATCGTGATGTGTTTACATGGCAGCCACATGGGAGCCAGTTCACGATCTCAGAAAAAGTTCCCTCTAGCGCTGTTAAATTTAAAGTCAAACAACCTTCAGTGATATCGTATTCGGATGTGTTGGAACGGATTTATTTCGATGAAAATTGGGTAACTATTGTAAATGGAAGATAGACTTTGGCACATTCTTTCGATCCGTATAAAATGCGAAACTACCGTCGCAACGAAATTGCTCAATTCAAGTTGGCGGAAAATGTGAAGGAGCTTGTAAGAAAGAATCTGATCGAAGATATCTTAGACAGTTCCGTGACGAATGTTTAATCGTGTTATTTTACCAAAATATTCGAAAATAGTCTTTAATTATATTTTTTAACGTATGTTAAATACAATATTTCAATAAAATGTATTTAACTTATTGACGAAACAAACTTTTTGACGTATATTTAGGTTGGAGAAGGTGTTCTTCTCTCCAAGAAAAAAGGACCGGCCTGCAACTGCAATTGCTGGTCGGCCCCGTAAAGGACTTTGTAGCCCCTTTGAGTTTTGTAAAGCTACATAAATCCTTTGCTCTTGGCAATTTCATTTAACCGCCCGCAAGGGCAAAGGAGTCTGCAATGGCAGATTATGGACCTCTATTACCTGTAATCGGTTCTGGTGCACCGAGAGACACCATTTACACCCATGATTTCCGGCCTTCCCCTGGAGTTGGTGGGTTGGTTCCGTCCATTTCGTGGACTCGTAATTTGATGGAACAGGAAAAGCCGTCTTTTCAACAATACCTTCGCGCAATCAAGGATATCGACGCCGAGATCGTGCTACCTGGTTGGAAGAACTACATGGCGCGAGACAGAGCTTTGGAACAAATGCGTTTGTTGAGGTATTACGGCGGGTATCAAGGGATGAAGTGGGACCTGACCACCGGTTCTCCCAACAACCATCTGGATTCTTTAATACGAACGAAATACCCGCGCTATCCTAGGTATTTTTCTAAAGATGGTTTGTTTAGCAAACTTGAACTTCCAAAAGTCAATGCGCCCTTTGACGTCTCCCATTTTCATGCGACATTGAGCAAGTATCTTGACTGGCCTCAAAATCACCAATATATACGTCCTGATCTAGCTGGCTGGGCTGGTGACATGTTTACTTTTGCGCGAGATTTGAAGGACTTGCGTAGTAAGGGGTGGTTTAGCAATGACAGTTTATACAAACTGGCGGACCTTAGCATTGGTGAAAAGCTTGATGGTTTTAATCATAGTTTTGGACGTAGTGACTTCTACGCAGATGTTGACGCGCGGAACATCTCGACCTTAGTTGGACAAGGGCTGCCGTTGCATACTGCTGTTGAAAATTATTTTGAAAACGATCTTTACGGCCGCTTCGGCATGTTCGTGAATAGCTATGGCGGTTGGAAAAATTTTGAAAAACGCGTGCGTAGCTATAATTTTTTCCCAATGAACCCTTTGCTAGAATCTATCTTTATTGATGCCGCACAAAGGGCGTTTATCAACAAAGTTAGGGAAGGCTGTCTTCGTGAAATGGATTGCTTTTAAAATAATTCTTGCGATTGCAACACTTGTTTTTGTTGTAGAATTTATACTCTGGAGGAATCTTATTCCAGAGTATTTTTTCTCAGCATACGCAGACAAGGTAAATGTCGGTGACACGGAGATTGCAATTTTTGTTGATAAAGATTTTATCATGCAAAGTTTTCATGGGCATACCTATCGTTTTTATGTCTGGGTAAGAAAACAAAACTTTTTTTATTCGTTGTCGCACAGCGATTATTTAGATAAGTACTTTGAAGTTGATGTTGACAAAATCGTTCCTTATTATGTATCCATGTCAAAAGAGGAAACTGTAAAATTCGTTTATGTAAGCGAAGATCGTAGATACCCCAATCATCGAGATACCTATGCTTTGATTCAGGATGAAACTGGGGAAATTATAGCGCTAGACATTTTTGAAGAAAAGAACGATACGTTAAATACGATAGAAAGCAAGTGCCGTATAAGGATTCCTGAACGAGGTGCGTCTGTTCCGGCTGAAAGCGTCCAATTCGAAGAGGCGTCCTTAAAGGAAATCAAGCGAGTGATTAACCAATATACATTTAAGGAATTGGATTGCCTCGAATCGTTGGCCAAGGAACAGAAGAAAGGATTTTTATATTAACTGAAAAAAAATATGCTAACTGATAAATTCGCTATATCAAGTCTATCAACTCGTAAAAAACATATAAAGTATTACGTTTCTGATGATTGCTGAACACAAGGTTGAATTCAACGAGTTTATCTAACGCTCGATTGATGGCTGTGTTGGAAAGCCCAGTTTCTTTTGCAATCGACTTACTAGTATGTATAGGCATCTTGAAAAAGCACTCAAAAACCTGCTTTGCAATTTTCGAGGAGCACTTTTCGTCTATCACTTGAATACTGCGTGTGTACAACTTTTCAATCTTGACTATGTTCTCGCTATACTTGATACTTTGCTTATTGACAATGTCCAGAAAGAACTTCACCCATTCGTTCCAGGCGCCATTGCTACGAATATCGTTTAGCAACTTGTAGTATCTATACTTTTCTTTTTCAATAGCTTCGCTCAAGAACAGGTACAGTCTATCAATTTCGTGGGTGAAAAACAGATACAAGACTATAATCATTCTGCCAATACGTCCGTTGCCATCTTCAAAAGGATGAATCGTCTCGAATTGAGCGTGGATTAGCGCAGCATTTACGAGATTCCGCTGCGTTGGAGAAGAATTGTTCATGTAACTGATGAGATTGTCCATCAGTTTCTTGACATTTGACGGTGCTGGTGGCGTGAACGAAACATCCTTTGTAGCTTCGTCCTTGATATAATTTTGCTTTACTCGATACCTACCAGTGTTTTCCGAGGTTTTGTGCACGTTGCCACTAAGTAAAATCCGGTGCATTTCCAAAAGCATTTCTTCACTGAATCGTCCATCACGAATCAAATAAGAGAGGCCGCTATTCAAGGCATTAGTGTAATTGTCTAAATCCTTGTTACTTGTGCTCGTTTCATTTGTCGCCTTGTTTTCTAGGGATTCTTCAAGACTCGTGCAAGTTCCTTCCATGCTAGTTGAATGAAAATTTTCCTTCCAGAGCATGGATCGAGTACAAGATTCTTCAGCGATAGACCTTTTCAAAGCAGTTAGGTAAATGCCCATATGGGACGTGGCGTCAATAAGTTCGTCAAAATATTCACGCTTATCTAGCTTTTGTAGTGCAGATTCAATAAACTCAGCTTTAAAAGGTTCTTTCATAGTAAACACAAAAATACATAAAAATGTATTTTAAGAAAAGTGTACAAGTGTTCAGAAATTCACATAAAAAAGCGACCCTTTTCAGGATCGCTTTCACACTAACGGAAGACACATTTTTTCAGCTAATTACTACTCAGTTTCACCGTAAAGGCTTACCTTGTTATCTTCCTTGGTGGTGGTGTAACCCGCATCCACAGGGAGTTTTACGCCGGTGATGGCGCTGGCTTCGTCGCTTGCTAGGAAGTAAGCGGCAGCAGCGATTTCGGAAGGTTCGATCCAGCGATTCAAAAGGCTCTTGTCTTCGGCAGCCTTGCGAAGCTTAGGATCGGAGTAGTCGTACTTGATGGCCATTTCGGTCTTGGTATAGCCAGGTGCCACCGAGTTCACGCGAATACCGTACTTGCCCAAATGGAAGGCTGCGGTACGGGTAAGCCCGTCAACAGAGGACTTGGAAATTCCGTAACCGAACGGAGACCATTCTGCAAAGGATGCCACAAAGGAGGACACGTTCACGATGGCACCCTTAATCTTCTTTTCTACAAACACGCGGGAAACATGCTGAATCAAGTAGAGGCTTCCCCAGAGGTTCACATCTTCGGCCTGCTTAATCAGTTCCGGATCAAAGTTCAGGATATTCTTGCGGTGGCCTGTGATGCCGGCGTCATTGAACAGGGCGTCGATGCGGCCATACTTCTTTACCACTTCGGCGATGACTTCCTGGCCCTGCTTGTAGTTGGTCACGTCAAGTTCGTAGGCAGTAACGTCGTGACCTTCGGCAACAAGCTTTGCCACTTCTTCATCAAGTTCCTTCTTCTTGATATCGGTGGCGGCAACAGCCCAGCCTTCCTTCAAAAACTTTTTGACGCCTGCAAGACCAATACCCTGTGCAGCACCAGTAATAACGACAACTTTCTTTTCACTCATTTTTAAAATTCCTTTTTTGCCGACTTCATTCGGCCCGATTTCTGATTTTGAATATTTTGCCCGGCACCGTACCAGGTCTTTCGTCCTTAAGTTTTCATAACTACTTGCTTTGACCAAAACATCAAGGACTTTTGATATTTGAGCGAAGCAGTTATCTATTTTTCTGCATGCCTTTCGGCATTCGACAGTCACTACACATATAGGCTCCTTCGAATGCTTAGGTGAACTCGAAAACATTTTCCGATTCCCTATCAATCTTGTAGGAATAAAAATAGAAAACCCCTGCCTTCTGGCAAGGGATAGTTATAATACTATTTTTCTAGGGTTAGATATAGGTTTGTTTTATAACAGTTAAGCCTGATTGTGCCTTGTCATGACAAGAGCAAATACCGCGCTAATCAAGAAATTGCAAGGAATGAAAATTGTATCCAGTGTGGAAAAATTTCCGTACAATAGTTTTCCTACCACAATTACAGCCGTTGGCAAATAAAAGAGTTTTGTGCATTTAAAAAGCAAAGTAATTGGACCGACAACCATCATGAACCTAGCAAAGGTCAATGCCATTGTGATGTTCTCATTGCTGCCAAGGGATACCCAAAATCCTATTACGGTTAGAACTACTGTATTCGACACAAAGTAAGCGATTTGCGTCTTTTTGCTAAATTTTATTTTATCGCAAAACTTCAGGACGAGTGCAATCAACGCAATTGTTATAATCGGTAGAAGCAACAGTTCCGCATAGAAATCAAACCAGCACGCAATTATGACTATTATAGTCAAGGGAAACACGTCGTAACAGCATAAACAAAATAGCTTTTTTATGAATTTTTCATTTGCTTGACTAAATTTAACGATGCGTTTGCATACAAATTGCCAAGGAAGTCGAATAAAAAGTAAAAAACATAACAAAGAACCCGTCGTTAGAACAATCGACATAAATATGTCAGCCGATTCACATTCTCTGTTTAATCTGCTCATTAACAAAGCGCAGTATGCTGTTGCAAAAGTTGCAATGCCAACCCGAGATGCAAATAGTTCAGCGTCTTTGTTCATTGTTATTCAGCGAATAGAGATGGACACAGAGTGTATGTCGATATAAGTAATGCTCGAAGAAAATTGAGTAAAGGAGCACCTTCGTTGTAATTGTATTGTGACGGCGGATTTATCCAGGGTTTTTCTTGATACAGTCTTGCAACCCTTTTCCCGTAGTCATTTATTCGTCGGGCGGAAAGGTTGTTGTACAATGTCGCGATTTTTTCTATGTCAAGTCCTCCGACAGCATTTTGTAACTGTTTTAGATGCTTTGCTCCAGCATATATATTGTATTCAGGAATTCTTAACTGCTCTCTCGACCCAAAATTATCACCCCAAAATTGAGTGTTTATATTCATTGGTAAAATGGACTTGTTTATACTTTCAGGAATATAATTCGGAGTTAGGTTAAATGCCCCAAACACATTTGAAATGGCATTGTCGTAATAGCCATGAGTGGTCTCCATATAAACTATAGCTCTCAATAAATCCGGGTCTAAAGAATACTCCTTTGCTGCGGCCACAATCAGCGAATTGTACTTTTCGACTCCGTTTAATTGGTGAATTTCATTCCAAGGCATTTCGTTACTAGCAGATTTGTTGTCGCAAACTGGAAAATATACATTTGCTTTATTTTCCAAAATTGCCTGTTTTCTTTTTGCTGGATCATCAATGAATTCAACGAGCGAAGGCTTTCTAATGAATTTTAATGTATCTGCATCACTCCACTCATCAAAGTGAGAGTCGCTCCATTCACTCGCTAGACAACGATTTTTATAATTTTCGTATTCTTTTTTTGCTTCTGGCAACAGAGATATGTCGTAACCAAGTCCATTTTCGTCAACTACATTGATGTTTTGTAGAATTGTGTTAAAAAAATCCTTTTCCATGTAAGCCTCGTATTTTATTTTCAAGGAATATAAATAATTTTCCGAATATTTTTCTCCAGAATATCAAGGCGATTTATCTTTAAAAAAGAAATGAGGGGAGTTGTATCAGAAACAACAATCATTTCGATGAAGCCTCAATTTCTTCAAATACAGCTAATTCATCTTCGATTTCGGAAATATCCATGTCAATATACGGAATTCCCATATCGCCATAAATATCAATAAGCTTTCGCTTGGAAATTCCTCAAAGTTCAACAATCTTTAATATATCAAATTTTGAGGCAAAGAGCAAGTCGTACAATATATGTAGCAGCGCTACGGTCCCTTAAAGATAATATTCAAAGAACTCTGCGATTTGTATGTGCTTTTCAGCGGCAATGAGCTTCAGCAGGGACCCCGCAACGCCTGCGGCACCGATGTAGAATCCGGTGTAGCTGACGATTCGACTGGGGTTCACGCGATCCCAGGCTCCGTACCAGCTCAGGCCCGTTTCTTCCTCAAAAGATTCACCTAGCAAAACATCAGCAGAACGATGGGCCAGCTTCAGGTATTGAGCGTCTCCATAGGTTTTGTAGAGTGTTGCAAAGTATTCCAATGCGCCGGGGCCTCCGCAACAAATGCACTTGCTTCCCCAATAGCCCCAGGACTTGATTTCAGGAACACCAGCCTTAACAAGGCCTGCATACAAACGCTTCACCCACTGCAAATATTTTTCGTCATGAGTCAACTCATAAAGTTTCTTGAAGGGCAAACTCGCTCCGATAGGGCCGCCACACATACCTAAATAGAATTTGTCAAGGGGACCCTTTTCCGGATGATCCTGGTACGGGAACAACACAGAAGTTTTATCGCCAACTGCAATTCCTTCCAAATATTTAATCACGTCATCAGCCAGCTTTAAGTAATGCTTATCCTTGGTCGCTTCGTAAAGGGCAGCCCACAAGTAAGCCGTACCTGCCGAACCATGAGAGAAGTTTACATGCACGGCTCCCTTCTCGCCTTCCCCAACGCTTTCAAGATCATAAAGGTTGTAATAGGTTCCACCGTTTTTTGCAGGGCGACCAAACTTTTCAATGTAGGCACCAGCCTTCTTGGCGGTTTCCAGATAAATTTTCTTGCGGGTATCCTTGTAGACCTGCAGCAAATAGACGATGCCGCCAGCGTCACCCACGATGTCGCGGAAGTCGCTCCAGCGCAATCCATTTTCGTCTTCTATGGCGGCCTCTACAAATGTATTGGCTGTGCGGATTGCAAATTCGTAATAGCGATTGTCATTGGTTTCGCGATAAAGTGCGTAAACAAACTGACCTTCGCTAATGGGGCCAACCTTGTAACTAAAAGACCAACCGTTTACAGGGCCAGCAGCATTGCATTCCGGAGCAGAATTTTTCTTTGTTGAGGCTATACGCTTCTGAACCTTACGATAAAATTCAAGTCCGCGAGGATTGGCGAGAATGTATTCTGCAGCGGCCTTGGCTTCGTCAAGCCATTGCTCATCGCTAGTCACCTGGTACAAGCGCAAAAAGAAAAAGCCGATGCCGGCGGAACCCGCATAAAAACTGGTCTTGCCAACGAAAGGGTTGTCCTTATAGCCATTCTGACCATCTGGAAAAATTTTCCAGGTCTTGCCCACTTTTTCTTTCACTTCCAAGGATTGAATCCAGCGAGCGGCACCGATAGCGGCATCCAGATAATCATCAAGAGTATTTTTCTTCAGCAGACTTGTGGTTTTAAGTTTCATTAAAGAGCCTCCAAAGCTTTTTTTATGCGGTTCAAGGCTTCTTCTAAAATGCGGCGGGGGCAAGCCAGGTTCACGCGCTGGAAGCATTCTCCGGTTTTTCCAAAGAGGGTTCCGCTGTTGAGCCACAGGCGTGCCTTATTGCGAATCAAATCATCTACCTGCGTGGTGGAAAGCCCAGTGCCCTTGAAATCCAGCCATGCCAAGTAGGTGGCTTCCATAGGAACAAGCTTTACGCCGGGCAGATTTTCCTTGACGAACTTGTCCACAAAATCAATGTTTCCCTTCAGATATTTTTTCAAAGCTTCCAGCCATTCTTCGCCGTGTTCGTATGCGGCCTGGGCGGCAACCAACCCAGGAATCGTGACTTGGCTGTAACCGATGCCATCGATTTCCTTGCGGATGGTCTTGCGGACTTCGGGATTCTTGATAAAGGCGTGGGCGATCTGGAGGCCAGCCAGATTGAAAGTCTTTGTGGGAGACGTTACCGTAATGGAATTGTCCGCAAACTTTTCACCCAGGGAAGCGAACACGGTGTGGGTTCCTTCGAAAACGAAATCGTTATGGATTTCATCAGCGACAACGAACACATTATGCTTCAGGCAGATTTCACCAACGCGCAAAAGTTCTTCGCGGGTCCATACGCGGCAAACCGGATTGTGGGGGCTGCAAAGCAAAAACAACTTCACATTATTTTCCACAATCTTTCTTTCAAAATCTTCGAAGTCAATGTGATAGCGTCCATCTTCGCCGTAAACGAGATCGTTGCTGACAAGCTTGCGATCGTTCTGCAGAATCACATCCGGGAAATGCATATAGACCGGCTGCTGAATCAGCACAGCATCGCCCACTTTCGTAAAGGCCTTGATTGCCAAGGCCAGCACAATCATGACGCCTGGAGTCTTGATCACCCATCTGGGATCAAATTCAAAATTGTGACGGCGACGGTAAAAATTCTGAAGCGCCTTGAAGTATTCGGCCTTGGGTTCGGTGTAGCCAAAAATGCCATGTTCCACAGAGCGGATCAGAGCATCCTGAACAAAAGAGGACGTTCTAAAATCCATATCCGCAATCCACAGCGGCAACAAACCGTTAGAATCTTCGCCCGGTCTCAATGCACCACGTTCCACTGCAAAATCATACTTCAGGCAGTTGGTACCGCGACGATCCACAATCTCGTCAAAGTTTAAATTTCTCTCTTTCGTCATTTTTGAAATCCTCTTTTTCCGTACACATTTGTCATTGCGAGGAGCGCTAGCGACGTGACAATCTAAGCTAGATTCTGCTCCTTCGAACCTAATTCAACTAAGGAACTAAAGTTCCTAGTTTCATATATCGCTTCGCTCAGAATGACACTGACAAGCACCTCATTACATATAAGTCACTCAAAGCGAAGCGCCCTCATACCTCAAAGGCCGCAGGCCACCCTCACACCTCTAAACATAAGCGCCGTCGTTTCCAGAGTGCAACTCTACAATCGCATTTTCAAAATCCGCAATCAAGTCCTTCACATTTTCAGTTCCCACAGAAAGTCGCAACACACTGGGAGTAATCCCGTTCTTTTCCAAAATATCCCTAGGCACATCCGCATGAGTTTGGGTAATGGGATAAGTAATTAAGGATTCCACACCGCCCAAGCTTTCTGCAAACTGAATCAGTTTCACATTTTCCAAAATATACAAAGCCAATTCCCTGGATTCCACTTCAAAAGTAATCATGCTACCAAAACCAGACGCTTCTTCCTTCAAGATATCGTGGCCCGGATAATCTTCAAAGCCCGGATAATAAACCTTCTTCACATGCTTATTGTTGCGGAGCCACTGTGCAATTTCGCAGGCATTTTCTGCCTGGCGCTCCATGCGGATGGGCAACGTCTTGATGCCGCGAAGCAGAAGCCAGCTATCAAAAGGAGCCAATCCCGATCCCACCGTCTTGATATAGAAACGGAATTTTTCCGCAATATCCTGACGGCTCGTAGCAAGGAAGCCCGCCAAGGTATCATTATGACCGCACAAAAACTTGGTTCCGCTTTCCACAACGATATCCGCTCCCAACTTCAGCGGCTGCAAGAAATACGGCGAAAGGAAAGTGTTATCCACAATGCACAAGATTCCGTGAGTCTTCGCAATTCCCGCGATGCGACGAACAGAAACAATGTTCATCATGGGATTGGTGGGAGTTTCAAAATAAAGGGCCCTGGTATTGGGCTTAATAAAATTTTCAATATTGTCCTGAGCAAAATTTACACGGGTAATTTCTAGACCGTTTTTCTTGCTGACATTATCAAACAGACGAATGCTTCCGCCATATAGATCGGAGTCAATAATAATGTTGTCGCCCGGTTCAAAAATTTCAAAGAGGGCGGTAATGGCCGCCATGCCCGAAGAATAAGCAAGAGCATCTATACCACCTTCCAGCGAAGCTACAATCTTTTCAAGCTGTTCCCTGGTGGGATTTTGCAAGCGGCTATAATCAAAACCGGTAGACTTGCCAACGCCCCTGTGAGCGAAAGTTGCCGTCTGGTAAATGGGAAAACTGATGGATCCCGTAGAATCCTTGTCAAAACGTTTCAAATCACCGTGTATACATCGTGTTTCAATTCCTAAGCTCATGTTCGCGCACTCCTTTTTCGAATGGCCATTAACCTTTTATTTCCTAGTGTTTTAGTAGGATTATTCGCGAGACCAAATATAGAAGGCAGTTTTCAATTTGTCCAATACTTAATTTTTAGCGGTTTATATAAGATTTTTTTATACCGCAATACAAGAACGCATACCATAAAAAAACAACCGTCCCCCAAAGGGAACGGCCGCCTTTAACCAAATAGAAATTCTTGTCGGCTTTAACCCCAAACTTCTTCGGTAATCTCCTTCACCAAGGCAATCTTTGCCCACTGTTCTTCCACCGTCAACTTGTTGCCCACTTCGCAAGAGGCAAAACCGCACTGGGGGCTAAGAGACAGACGATCCAGCGGAATGTACTTTGCGGCTTCCTTGATGCGGGCGATAACAGCAGCCTTGTCTTCCAGCTGGGGGGTCTTGGAAGTAATCAAACCAAGGACAACCTTCTTGTCGGCACTCACCTTTGCCAAAGGCTCAAAACCACCAGAGCGTTCGTCATCATATTCCAGGTAGAGGGAGTCCACATTTTCGTTGGCGAAAACGTAATCCGCAACGGAATCGTAGGGGCCGCTAGTAAAATAGGTGGAGTGATAGTTTCCGCGACAGATGTGGGTATTGATAATCAAGTCTTCCGGCGCACCTTCCACAGACAAATTATTCACCAAAAGCAACTGCTTTTTCACATCTTCAAGATCCAGGCCAAGAGCCTTGTAACGCTGGGCAGCAGCATCGCCAACAATGGCGCCCCAGGTACAGTCATCCAGCTGGATCACGCGACAGCCGGCATCATAGAACTGACGGATCACGGCACGGTAAGCGTAAGCGATGTCCTGAATCAGCTCTTCGTTGGTGGGGTAAAACTTGCGGGTAGTCTCGATGTTCTGCGGAACAATCAGCTGCTGGAACAGCTGGGCCGGAGCCGGGAAAGTCTGCTTTGCCACATGGCCTTCAGATTCCAGGGACTTTACAAACCTAAAGTTCTCCACAAAGGGATGCGGTTTCGCCTTGATTTTCCCAACCAAAAAAGTGGCATCCAAATCGGCCACTTCACCGGCAAACTGAACGCCGCCGCCCACACGTTCGTGAGCCACGCCTTCAAATCCCCAGAAGAAATCCAAATGCCAGAACCTACGGTTGTATTCGCCATCGGTAATGTAATGGAGGCCAGCCTTCTTCTGCTTTTCGACCAGCTTCACAATTTCGGGGTTGACAATTTCGTTAAACTGCGTAAGGGTAATCTTACCTTCGTTAAAATCTGCACGAGCCTGCTTTACGGCTGCCGGGCGGAGAAAACTACCAACCACATCAAAATGGGTAATAAGAGTATTGTTCTGAGTCATTTGTCTTTCCTTTTCATGTTTTCGCGGAATCGTACCCGCGCCGCCTTCAAAGGCGGAAGTTATTTATGAACGGCGACAAATATAAAACAGGCAATATTACTTTGTCCAATACTTAATTTTTAGCACTTATTATAGATTTTTCCTATAATAGGACATATCAAATCAAAAAATTTATGACATATTTCTCCAAATTGGAATATATTTTTCTTACATTAATTGATACAAGTCGGACATTTTATTCTACATAAGTAACGTGAAACAGTTTCAATTTGAGTTTTCAGGTGTCGGCAAGCTCAAAAGAGAGCTCGATAAAATCAATCAGTGGCGAAAGTCCAAGGTGACCTCCGCTGTCGTTTTTAGTATCTACGCAGAAAACATTGACCAGGAGCAAATCGATCTCGCCTGCGAAATCATCGAGAGCGAAATGCCGGACGCTCAGTACCTCGGGTGTTCCACAAACGGAACCATCACCGAAGGCAGACTTTCGGACTCCCCCTTCGTAGTTGTCTGTACCATTTGCGAATACCCTTCTACCCAGGTACACCTACTGCAATATCCTCTATCGGAAGACAATGCACTGGATGCTATCGAGAACCTGAAAAAAGAATTGGAAAAACGTCCTTGGGTTAAAGCCATCGAATTACTGGCGACTATTCGCGGCATGTCCATGACTCCGTTCTGCGAGGCTTGCACTGAAATCAACCCAGACATTCAGATTTTTGGCGGTGGCGCATTCAACATAGACTTGAACAACGACAACGCCTGCGTATTCTCCAAGGCCAGGGGCTATTCAGAAAAAGGCGTCGTCTTCCTGCTTTGCGGAGGCGATGACTTAAACATTCACACCACACATATTACCGGCTGGAAACCCCTGGGTAGGGAATTCCTCGTGACCAAGGCAAACGGAAGCATCTTGCAGGAACTGGACGGCAAGCCGGCCTACGACGCCTACTACAAGTATCTGAACATTCCCAACAACGAGCATTTCTTCTACAACACCCTAGAATTTCCCTTCTTCTACAAACATCATGGAATCAACATCCTGAGAGCCCCCATCGCAAGTAACGCCGACGGGTCCCTCACCATGACTTCCAACATTGAAGAAAACGTCTACGCGAGAATTGCCTATGGCGATCCATGGACCATTCTTAACAGTATTGAAGAAGGTGGCCGCAAAATTGCGGAATTCCAACCTGAGATCCTAAAGGTTTTCTCTTGCGCCGCTCGCAGAACATTCTGGGGCAACGACGAAATCAGTAAAGAAACAGGTCCTTTCCAGAGCATCGCACCCACTTCGGGTTTCTACACTTCCGGCGAATTCCTTCGTACCGACAAGGATCTGATCCAGCATAACGTCACCCTAGTCATCGCCGCCATGCGCGAGGGCCCCATCGATGACAAGGCCCATTTCGAAATGGATTCCGAAAATTTCTCGGGCAAGGTTTCAATGATCAGCCGACTGGCAAAATTCATCGAAGCCGCTACAGCGGAACTGGCCGAAGCCAACCAGAAACTGGCAAAGATGGCTATCGAAGACAGCTTAACCAATCTCTGCAACCGTGCCGAAACCCAACGCAGAATCAGGGAAGCTCTGGAAGATTACAACAACACTGGCAAAAAGGTCAGTCTCATTATGATGGACATCGACAACTTCAAGATGGTCAACGACACCTACGGCCATAAGGAAGGAGACAACGTCATCCTCGGCCTTACAAAGGTCATCAAGGAAACCGTCGAAAAGAGCAACCCCGACGCTTCTTGCGGTCGCTGGGGCGGCGAAGAATTCATGTTAGTTCTTCCCGGCATCGATTGCCATAAAGCGGCAGAAATCGCAAACGAAATCAGGACATCCTTTGCAGCAATCTTGTTCCCCAAGGCACGACGAAAAACAATCAGTGTCGGCGTCGTAGAAGCACTGCGAGGCGAGAACGCCGACATGGTCTGTGTACGAGTCGATAGCGCTCTATACGAAGCAAAGAACAATGGCAAGAATCAGGTTTTTATCGGGTAATGGAGACACAAAATGAATACGCAAAAATTAGACGCTCTTTTTGAAGCTTACTCCATCGCCGCAGACGGCGCATACGTTTATGTATGCGACATCAAGAACGATTACTCCAAATGGTCCAAGGCCGCAGTTGACTACTTCGGCCTTCCCGGAGAATACATGGAAAGCGCAGGTCACATCTGGCTTGGCCACATCAGCCCCGACGACCGTGAAGATTTCGAAACCAGCATTGCAGACGTCTTTGAGGGTAGAGAAAAAAGTCACAACATCCAGTACCGAGCAATGGCCAAAGACGGCAAATACGTTCTTTGCACCTGCAGCGGAGTATCCATTCCCGACGATGACGGAACCCCGGCGTACTTCTGCGGAATCATCAAGAATCACGATTGCCTGAACTACACGGATTCCATCACAAATCTCCGCAGCCTTTACGGTTTCCTGGAAGATATCAAAGGCTGCCTTTGGAAAAAGCAGAAAATCAGCACCATCATAATCGGACTTGAGGATTTCTCCAGAGCAAACGACATCTACAACTACGCCTTCGGAAACAGAATCCTCCGCAAGTTCGGTTCTATCTTGCAGCAGGCATTCCGCGGTATGGGCACTACCTACCGTATGGACGGAACAAAGTTTGCCGTTATTTCCGAGAATTCCTCCATCGAGGAACTGAATACAGTCTACCGCGACGTGCAGGAATTGGTGGCACAGAACTTCTACGTGGCATCGGACCGTATCGCCCTTTCACTTTGCGCAGGGGCAGTTACTATTGCAGACTTTTCCGTTACCGCAGACACAGTCTATTCCTGCCTAAAATACGCCTTTGCGGAATCCAAGAACTCCCGCCATGGAGACCTGTATCTTTTCGAAGAAGCCCTGAACAACGATCAGAAGGACACTCTGAAAAGAATCAACTTCATTCGCAACTGCATCATCGACAACTGCAGCGGTTTCTACCTCTGTTACCAGCCCGTAGTTGACACAAAAACCGAAATATTGAAGGGAGCCGAAGCCCTGATCCGCTGGCGTAGCGACGTCTATGGCGTGGTTCCGCCGCTATCCTTCATTCCCGTTTTGGAACAGGACAGCCTCTTCCCAGAACTGGGCAAATGGATCCTGAGACAGGCCCTTATAGACTGCAAGAAAATTCTGATGGGCAATCCAGGTTTTATCATCAACGTGAACCTCTCTTACGCCCAGCTGGAAAAGGGTGATTTCGCCCAGGATGTCATAGACATTCTTGAAGAAACTCAGTTCCCTGCAGAAAACCTCTGCCTTGAAATTACAGAACGCTGCCGCCTGCTGAACATCAATCAGTTAAAGAAGATATTCAGCGCTCTCCGCAAAAAGGGCGTGCGCATCGCTTTGGACGATTTCGGCACAGGTTTCTCCTCGCTGGGAATTCTACGCGACCTTCCGGTGAACACCGTGAAAATCGACCGCGGCTACGTCATGAATATCGAAAATGACGCTAAGGATAGAAACACGGTAAAGTTCATCAGCGACCTTGCAAAATCCTTCTCTGCAGAAGTCTGCGCCGAGGGTATCGAAACCGAAGGTATGCGCAACGAACTTCGTGAACTCAACGTCACAAGCCTCCAGGGATACTACTATTCTAAGCCCATTGAAATCGGTGAATTCCTGAAAAAGTTTTGCAAGTAAGCACTTGTAAAAAACGAAGCAAAAAAACGCTAGGAAGCCAGGGCTTTCTAGCGTTTTTTGAACCTGCGGGCAGCAAGAAGCCCTGCCTCAAAAAGTAGATAAGTAGGCACACCTAGAATCAGTTGGCTGACAATGTCAGCACGAATCAGGGCGTACGTTACCAAAGGAAACTGGAACATACATCCAAAGGCAAGGGAGAGCCAAAGAGCAAGCGTCACAATATTGGAAACGCCAAAGATAGGCTGCAAAGTTTCACTTTGGAAACTCATGCCGAACTTTACAAGCAGCGGAAAACAAATCCCCAGGCAGAAAACCACACCGGCAATAAACAGCCCGCAAGTCATCCACACAATAGAGCGCACGAACCGCCGTTCATTTTCATAAAGGCCCGGCAGAACAAATTTCCAGAGGTTCCAGGCGATGCAGGGCGAACAGACAATATTCACAAATAACAAAAAAAAGCACCGGGACGCTGATGTGGCATCCCGGCGACTTTCACTTCTTTTTCAACTTTCGTTCGGTAGATCGGAGACGTTAAATTCGACAATTACGGAAGCTTATCATATTCCGCGTCAACGACAGGTTCCAACCATTCGTTACTCGCGCCTTCTTTCACATGAGTGTGGTAGGTCAAATGTTGGAACCAGGAATCCTTGGCAGCACCATGCCAGTGCTTCTTGCCTTCGGGAATAGCAACAACTGTACCCGGAGTCATTTCCAGAGGTTCCTTACCTTCTTCAACGTACCAGCCACGGCCAGAGACAGCGATCAGAACCTGGACCTGGTTATGATGCACATGCCAGTTGTTGCGGCAACGGGGTTCAAAAGTCACGTTGATGGGGCCACCATTTTCCGCATCCATAGGAGCCAAATAGCTTTTGCCGATAAAATACTTTGCAAAACCGTCGTTAGGAACACCGCGGGGCCACGGGGAATCACCGCCATACATTCCAGGAATCAGCTTGGCATCCTGCAATGTCATGGTAATGCTTTCCACCTGCTGTTCCGTAAGGCCCGCTTTAACAGCTCCAGCCTTGTGACTTGCCAACTGCGGATGAACACCGTCCATTCCGCTGAGAGCCGCCACAGTAACCAATTCTCGTTCCTGCATGGTCAAATTGTTGCGAGCAAAAATATCGCCGAACAAATGAGCCTTCAGGTAATAATCTGTTGCGGGGGCAAAGGCGTAATTGAATTTCCCGAAAAGTTTTGTTTGCACTTCAGTTCCCACTTTCAATGCATTGAAATTCTTGGGAAGCGGAGAAGCATCCTTACCTTCAACAGTTTTCTTGCCCTGTTCCTTACGCTGATCCAGAACTTTCTGCAAAGTTCCCAAAGCGTTTAGAGAACGGGGGAATCCGGTATAGGCGTAAAGCTGAGAAAGAGCTTCCTTGACCTGATTTACAGAGAGGCCATCATCAAGACCCTTGTTGATTGCTTTGCTAAGCTTTGCCAAGTCACCCTTGGCTTCCAAGCAAGCGATAATGGCCATGTCCTGCTGCTGAATGGTAAGAACGTTTTTCATGATTTGACCATAAGAAACACTTGCGAATGCAAGTGTTGCTAGAGAAGTGACGAACAATTTTTTCAGGATATTCATTGTTTACTTCAGGTTTTCGGTATAGAACTTTTCCAGCTTATCCCAGGGAATAAAGTTCTTGTTTTCGCCACCATCGTAAAGGTCCGTATGGTTAGCATCCTTGATGACAAGCAGTTCCTTGTTGGAGGGCACCGGGTTAGCCTTGATTCCTGCAGCGGGATTGCCTTCCACCATGTACTTGTAGGCATCCTTGCCGAAATAGAGGGAATGGGCCTTTTCGCCATGCATTACGAGAACAGCGCTGCGGATTTCATTGGTGTAACGGAGGAAGCGTGCGTTTGCATAAGCCTGAGTGCCAATAGCATTCCAGCCGTCATTGGAATTGCCGGAACGTTTGTGGTATCCGCGAGGAGTCTTGTAGTAGCCAAAATAATCCTTCACGAACTGGGGTGCATCAGCAGGGAGCGGGTCCACAACGCCACCGGCGCGAAGATGCTTGCCTTCAGCATAATCCTTGGCGCGCTGGGCGGCGATAGCCTGGCGAGCCTTGTAACGAGCCTCTTCGTTATCTTCGGAATCGTAGTAACCGTTTCCGCCCACACGAGTCATGTCGTACATGGTAACTGCTGTAGTTGCCTTGATGCGGGTGTCTGCTGCGGCAGCATTCAAGCCGATTCCGCCCCATCCGCAAATACCGATAATGCCGATGCGGTTGGCGTCCACATTTTCCTGAGCTTCCAGGAAATCAACAGCAGCAAGGAAGTCTTCTGTATTGATGTCTGGAGACGCTGTACGGCGAGGCATGCCGCCACTTTCGCCTGTAAAGCTGGGGTCAAAGGCAATAGTCAAGAAACCTCGTTCAGCCATAGTCTGTGCATAAAGACCGCTGGACTGTTCCTTGATGGCACCGAAAGGACCAGAAACAGCGATGGCAGGGAACTTGCCGTTTGCAGCCAACTTGGCATCCTTAGGAATGTACATGTCGGCAGCCAAGGTAATGCCGAAGTTATTGACGAAGGTGACCTTCTTGTGATCCACCTTTTCGCTCTTGGGGAATACCTTATCCCATTCCTGGGTCAGTTCCAGTTTTTCAACTTGTTGCATAGTAGTCTCGTTTGCAGAATAGTTAATGGTATTTTTCTGAGCGGCCGCAGATTCATTTGCCTTATCGCAATTTGTCTTGTCACAGCAGGCGGTGAAAAGTGTGGCGCTCAGCGCAAGGCCGGCAGCAACCTTAAGAGTATTATTAATCATGATTGTTCCTTATTTTGAAAAGGTGATTTTGACATTGCCGCTTCCCAACGCTTTGGAAAGGCCCGTAGTATCTTTAAGTTTCCCGATGGGGGTATAGCTATAGCCCCCTGCGTCTCCATAGAAAAGGACAAGGCAATCGTTACCATAAAGCATCAAATTTCCTGCAAGGACCTTGTCAAAGTACTTGGCATTTGTGGGGAGCTCTACGCCATAATGGTATTTTTCATTTCCATGAAGTTCATTCATGTCAAGAGTCAGAGGCAATTTCGAAAGGAACGCCTTACCCGTTTCTGAATTCTCGATTATGGCGACAAAGGAAACTTCGCCAACCGAGACTTTAATATTGCTGTTAGCAATCTCATTCGTCTCCATCTTTTCAGTTGTCGGAGCAGATGCCGAACTGCAACCCATTAGAAAAAATAGAGCCAGAATCCCGATGAACCTTTTCATGGTTAAACTTCCTTGATTTTCCTTGCAGGTACCCCTGCCACCACTGTTCTTGGGGCCACATTTTTTGTGACCACCGCCCCGGCAGCAACTATGGCTCCAGCGCCAATCCTTACGCCCGGCAAAATAATGGCACCGGCACCAATCCATACATTTTCTTCAATATGAATCGGTTTGAAAACCATATCCCCACGATGTTCAGGATCGGAATTGTGGTTTATGGTGCAAAGGGTAACATTGTGACCGATCAAGGCTCCGTCACCAATGTAGATGCCGCCTTGGTCCTGGAACTTGCAGCCAGAATTAATGAACACATTCTCGCCGATAAAGGTATTCTTGCCGCAATCCGTATTGAAAGGCGGGAACATGCCGAAATTCTTGGGCAAATCAATTTCCCAAAGTTCAGAAAGCAGTTGATGGAGTTTTTCAGGTTCGTTGTAAACACCATTGATTTTCGCAGTAATGCGCATGGCCTGCTGTGAAAACAGGTGCATTGCCTGGTGAACATCGGAGCCAGCAACCACAGGCTTGCCAGACTCCATATAATTTCGGAACTCTTCTACGGTCATGGTCTAAATTTAGCCATGAATTTCACAAATAACCAATACTTTGTTTTCATACCGAACTATAACTTTTAGTTATATTTGAAGTATGGAACTACGTCATCTCCGCTATTTTCTCGCTGTCGCCCATGAACAGAACTTTACAGCGGCAGCAAATCTTATGTGCGTTTCGCAGCCCGCACTTTCCAAGCAGATCAAAGATCTTGAGGAAGAAATCGGCACGCCACTTTTTATCCGCGGTTCAAAAATAGTCCAGCTTACAGATGCGGGGCTGTTCCTGAAACAGCGCGCCGAAGATATTCTGGAATTATCCAACAGAACCCTCACAGAATTGAAGGCGGACGAAGCTGAAATTACCGGAGAAATCAATGTGGTATGTGGCGAAATAGAAGGCGTATCCTTCGTTGCACAGGCAATCAAGAAAATGAATCGTCGCTACCCGAAGGTAAAATTTAACATGACTACTGGCGACGAAGAAACTGTACGCTACCAGTTGGACAAAGGCATCGCTGATTTCGGCATGTTTGTGGACTTGACAGTTCTTCCGAATTATAAATGTATTTCCGTGCCCATTGCGTCTCCTTGGGGTGTTATGACCTGGAAAGGGAACCGCCTTGCAAAAAAGAAGTTCGCCACCCCGAAAGATCTACTGAACATGCCTCTGATTCTTTCGCGACAGATGCGGAACAATAACACACTCGCCACCTGGCTGGGCTACAGCACTGATAAACTGAACGTAGTAGGCACCAACGACATGCTTTACAACGCATCGAAATTGACCGAAGCCGAAGTCGCCAGCGTCATCACTATTGACGGAATCATAAACACAAGAGGCACGAAACTTTGCTTTGTTCCCTTCAAGCCCCTGTTCCCCATCAAGGTCGCCGTCGCCTGGAAAAAGAACCGCATCGCCACCAAGGCCTGCGAAAAGTTCCTGGAAATCCTGCGAGAGATGGAACAGAAACCTATAAGTCGTGGATTTTTCACAAAATCCCCTTGACCTAGAGCTAACTCTAGGTGCTATATTGTAGGGTACATAAGGAGACTTTATGGGTTATTCTATTGGTGAAGTGACAAAGAAAACAGGGCTTTCGGTCCATACGTTACGTTATTATGAAAAGGAAGGTCTGCTGCCTTTCGTAACGAAAAACAGTTCCGGCATTCGAGTATATTCAGACTCAGATTTGCAATGGCTTTCCATGATTGAATGTCTCAAGAAGTCTGGCCTGCAGATCAAGGAAATCCGCCAGTACATCGAATGGTATCGCAAGGGGGATTCCACCCTCAAGCAGCGCCTGGATCTTTTCGTGAAGCGCCGCATCGCATTGGAAGCGGAGATGGAGCGTTTGAATACGGTCATGAACAAGATCCGTTTTAAGGAAATCCTATACACTGAGGCAGTGAAGTTGGGAAGTCTTGACGCCGCCGAACAGCAAAAGAAAATACAACAACTGAAGAAAAAGCTGTTTGATTCGCCGGGTGATTTCGACAAGGTCATGCAGGAAACGGCATAGAGGTTTTTATGAAAAAATTCATCATCGCTTTAATTCTAGGAGTATTTGGAATGGCAACAGCAAATGCAAAGACCGCAGTAGTTTACTTCAGCGCTACCGGCACCACCAAGAAAGTGGCAGAGACAACCGCCAAGGCCGTAGGTGGCGACTTATTCGAAGTGGTACCTGAACAGGCTTACACTTCTGCAGACTTAAATTGGAATGACAAGAAGTCCCGTTCCACAAAGGAAAGCAACGATCCCAAGAGCCGCCCGGCCATCAAGAACAAGATTGACTTGGCTGGTTACGACACCGTTATTTTGGCATACCCCATTTGGTGGGGCCTGGCACCCAAAATCATGTACACGTTCGTTGAAAGCCAGAGCTTCGAAAAGAAGAATGTCATTGGCATTTGCACCAGTGGCGGCAGCGGTTTCGGCCAGAGTGGCAAGGACTTGAGTGCTCACGCGAAGGGCGCCATTTACAAAGGCGGCAAGGAATTCAACCACGGCTCCGAAGCAGAAATCAAGAAGTTCGTGGAAGGACTGCTGAAGTAAGGTTCGTCGCCGAATGGGTCGCGGAATGTTCGTCGCGACGGAATAAAATGCGCGCAGTAAAAATTCTCATAGACGTTGTGATGTACGGCAGTTTCCTGTACCTTATGAGTTACGGGGCTATCCATGATTTGTCGCAACACGGCCGAGTGGGAATTTCCCTATTCGTCTTATTTGTGATCCATCATGTTCTGAACCGCTGGTTTTATAAGACTATTTTGAAAGGCCAATGGAACGCACGCCGCATTTTTCTGAACGTCACCGACTGGATTTTATTCGCCTTGATGATCACCATGGCCATCAGCTCCATTTTTATGAGCGGCCTAGCATTTGAATGTTCATCCATCAAAACTACGCAAACCTCGCGACAACTTCATTTGGCTAGTTGCAGCTGGGGCTTTATGGTGATGCTCGTTCACCTGGGAATTCATTTAGAAGGCGTTCTGAAAAAGTTGGAGAACCGTTGCAACACATGGCAACGAGTTTTATTTTTTGTCGCCTACATCGCAGCCATTGCAGCAGGTATTTACTGCTTTAAAGAAGCCCAACTTTACGTTTATATGTTCGTTACCGGCGGCTGGAAACTTGCAGCTAGCAGCACAACGGCCGCCGTGCTTCAACTACTCGGAATCTCCGCTGGTGTATGCGCGCTGATGCGTGTAGTGAAAAGTACTTTTGTAAAATTTCCTTAGGCCCCTTGCCCGTTTTGTAGCATCTACCTACATTACTGTCCGACGCGTTTCTCTATCGAATGGAGAAGTGCGTCTTTTTTTATTCTGAGTTTTCAGAATTGAGAAGACGCCTCTAGCAAGAATAATTAGAAACAAGAGGTGCCGTATGACGAATGTTCAAAAAGGTTGTGTCAATATATGGATAGATGAGGTAGTCCCTTGTCTTAAGGATTCTGAAACGGGCGAGATAAAAGAAACATTTGTATTCAGGGTCGAAAGCAAGGCTTGCATTAAGACATTTACCGAGAAGAATGGGTGGGGAATCGATTGGGAGACGATCCCCAAAGACGTCAAAATCTACGCTCTAGTTTTAAAGGATGATAATCAGATTCAAGGTCTTGTCGGAATCAAGAAAGACGATGTTATGAAGGCAGCTTACCTGCATTGGGCTTGTACCGCTCCATGGAATAACAAGCATGTTCTTGGTACGCAGAAGTATAGCGGCGTCGGAGGTCATTTATTTGCAATAGCGGTGGACGGATGAAAAGCTACGTAATGCCGCGACAAATGAAGGTGAAAAACCGAATCTATTTGTTTTGGATATTATGCTTCCCGGTGAAGATGGCCTGAGCATCCTAAAGAGATTGCGTGCACAGTCTTTCACCAGTCAGGTTCCTGTAATGATGCTGACTGCGAAGGGTACGGAGCTGGATAAGGTGAAGGGGCTGGATTTGGGGGCTGACGATTACTTGACAATCGCCATATTGTTTCTGTAGAGGGCCATACTTGCGATTTGACGTTTAAGGAATACGAACTTTTAAAGTTGCTAATGCAGCGCCCTGGCATTGTTTTCAGCCGTCAGGAAATTATGGAACGTGTGTGGGGTACTGATTTCACACTGGAAACCCGCACGGTGGATATGCATGTAAAAACCTTGCGCCAAAAACTTGGTGAAAAAAATGATATCATCAAGACCATTCGAAACGTGGGCTATAAGGCGGAGCTTTAAAATGCAAGTACGAATCCGAATGAGTTTGATTTATGTGGGCGTACTCGCTACCATTTTTGCTGTTTATTTTTCTGTCCAAGTCTTTGAAGAGACCATGGAAGAACAGCTTCAAAATTCTTTACGCCAAAATGCCCATTTGATTGAAGCCGCGTATAACCAGACTCCTACGAAGGAATTGAAAAAGTTCACGACGGATTCATTACGCATCACGTTGATTTCCAAAGAAGGGAATGTTCTATTTGAAAGTGATCGGGAATCCAGTAAGATGGAAAATCATCTGCGTCGACCCGAGGTGATTTCCGCGTTTGAAACTGGCTCCGGAAAGGGAATGCGCCATTCGGTGACTTTGGATGCGAACATCTATTATTATGCCTTGAAACTTTCTGATGGAAATATATTGCGCCTTGGTATGCGTCAGGCTAATATCCAGCAGGCGATTTCCAGGACCACTCCTTATTTACTTGGACTGATTGGCGTTATCATTGTTGTTTCTATACTCATTGCGGTTGGACTCAGCAGAGCCTTCGTGCGGCCTATTAAGAAACTATCCGAAAAATTAGATGATGCTGAAATCCTTGATGATGACTGCCTGTATAAAGAAATTGCTCCTTTTGTAAAGACCATTCGGAATAAGAATCGCGAGCTAGCCATTACCATTGAAAAGCTTCACGATGAGGAGCAGAAAACAGCCCGTCTAAAAGATGAGTTTACGGCCAACGCCGCCCATGAATTAAAGACCCCGCTTACGACAATTTCTGGCTATGCGGAAATGCTGGAAACCGGAATCGCCAAGCCGGAAGATACTGTTCGTTTTGCGGGTAAAATTCATAGCGAAGCAAAACGCATGCTTTCCATTACCAACGACATCATGACCCTTTCCAAATTGGACAAGCCTGGTGAACGTACAATCAATCTCAATGAATCTGTGGATTTGTGGAGTGTGGCCGATAACTGCATTAGTGTCCTTGCGCTTAATGCCAATAAAAAGAATATCATGCTTTCGTTGCAAGGCGACGCAGATTCAGAAATTAAAGGCAATGGAAACTTGATTTTTGAATTGATCTACAATCTGGTGGATAATGCCATCCGTTACACCAATGAAAACGGCAAGGTGGATGTGATCGTTTCCAAGAATTCCGTTTCTGTTATGGACAATGGTATTGGCATTCCCGACGATTGCAAGAACCGTGTTTTTGAACGGTTCTTCCGTGTAGATAAAAGCCATTCCCGCGAAACGGGTGGAACGGGCCTTGGCCTTGCCATCGTAAAGCATGTGGCCGAAGTTCATCACGCAAAAATAGAGATGAAATCTATTGTTGGCGTGGGAACGGAAATCAAGGTTGAATTTTAGAACTACGAGAAAATTCCGTGCATAAACTGATGACAGGTGTCGTAAACGTCCCTGTCATTTAGTTTTATAAGGCCGCTGAAATAGGCCTGGATGCTGGCGTTGATGATGCCGAGGAATGTGTAGGCGTAACGCTGATGGCGACCCTTCATGTTGCCGTGATCTTTGCTTGCGGCAAGGAAAAGTTCTGAGAGCGCAGTCCACTGTTTTTCACAGAGGGGGAGGACTTCATCGTGGATGTCACCTTCGGTAGGGGTGTTGCTCATGCACAAGAACCAGGCGTAAAATTCCGGGTCCTTCTTGGCGAATTCAAAATAGACGCGGGCGACTTGTTCCAAAGTTTTGACGATGTCGCGATTGTAGGTCGCGGCGGTTTCAAAGCCCTTCCAGAAGTTTTCCAGATGGGCGGTGAGCAGGGCGTTTAAAAGGCCCCGCTTGTTTCCGAAGTAATGGTACAGCGTGGGCTTGCCTACACCTGCGGCATCGGCAACTTTCTGCACGCCGGTGGCGTCGTAGCCTTCCTTGCGGAAAAGGACCAGAGCCTGCTGTAATAAAACTTCTTTTGTGGTCATGATTCAAATATACTTTTTATGTACCGCTAGGTACAAGGATGCGGCCCCACTTGGGCGGAATTATGACGGTAATTTTGCCGTTGCTGATTTTGATGAAATCGTTGGAAAGAAGGTCTCGCAGATTTTTTAAGGAATTCATTTGAGGCGTGCGCGTAAAATATCTGCGCAAGTCAATTTCAAATTGAACGGGTGCGTCCTGGAGATTTATAAGAACAAGGGCATCACCATTTTGGTGTGTTCGCCAGAAGGCCAATTGTTGGGAGTGAACGAATTCCTGTTGATAGCCGCCATCGCGCAAGGCGTCGCAATCCAAGCGGACGCCTGCCAGGTGACGGATTTCGGAAAGTAGATTTTCTTTGTCCGTAGAGTTTGTAGATTGTCTACTCACGGACTTTGGGTAATTATCGAAACGAATGTGTCCCTGCTCGATGTGCATAGAGGGACGCAAATTCCAGTCGTCGCAATCGCCCTTAATTGCTTCCAAACCAAATTCCTCGCCGTAATAAATAGTGGGCACTCCCGGCATGGTATAGAACAGCAGATGCTGAACGAAATTGTCCTGCTTATTTTTCAGCTGGCTGTAAATGCGGTTGGTGTCATGATTCTCGTTAAAAAGCTGGAGTCTCGTGCCCTTGCAGGTTCCGCTCTTGTCATCAAAAAATTGATTCAAGTTGTAGGCCAGTTCAAACATGTTCCCGTCATTCAGGGAACTCCAGCAGGATTTATATGTCTGGTAGTTGGTCACGGAATTCAGGCCCACCTCAAGCCAACGCCTGGGATCTCCGAAAACCACTTCTCCCATCATCCAGAAATCCGCACGCTTTTGGTGGCAGGCGGTTGCAAGATGTCGCAGAAAATCTAAATCCATATCCTCCGCGGCGTCAATACGGATTCCGTCAATGCCAAATTCATCCATCCAGTATTCTGCACAATGAATCAGTTCTCGCTCCACTTCGGGATTTCGCAGGTTGAACGCTGGCAGTTCCTGAAAGCCGGCCCAGCAATCCACCGTAAAGGAGTCTCCGCAAAGGTTGGGCGTATTGAATCGCGGATTGCGATACCAGCCCGCATAAGGGGAATTCTGCCCCTTTTCCCGAAGGTCCCTGTAGGCGAAATGATGTCTGGAGGAATGGTTCCACACGGCGTCAAAAAACACATGGAAGCCTGCGTCGTGGAAATCGCGAACCATCTGCTTCAAGTCTTCGTTATTTCCTAGGCGGGGGTCCAGCTGGTACATGTCCGTCACGTCGTAACCGTGGGTCTCGCTTTTAAAAACGGGACCCAGCAAGATGGAATCAGCCCGCAAGCTTTGCAAGTGAGGAATAAGGCTAGTGAGCACGCGGATGTTTCGGTAGGGCACGTGATTCGTGCTTGCGTTGGAAATGACGCCATCGGCGACATTACGTAATGCTCCCAGCGGGAAAACGTGATAAATGTGATTCGGCCTCATGGGAACCTCCCTAAAAATTACATATACCGTTCGGTATATTACAAATATAGTATACCGATTGGTACATTTGCAAGGGGAGAGTGAAAATTTCCGAAAAAGAGACTTCGAATTAGGAAAATGCAGTGGGCGTATAAAAAAAAGGAACGCTTTCGCACTCCTTCTTATCTCTCTCATTTTTTGTTCTACTTGTCCGCAATCTCAGAGCTGATGGACATCAGCGGGTTTAACGGGTCGGTGTCAATCAAGTCAAGATGCTTCACCATGTGGAGGGAGCCTTGCTTGTACTTCTGGAAATGTTCCGAAGCGATGTGCTTTTTGTAGGCGTCCTGGCTGGCGTAGATTTCAAGAATGTATAGAGCATTCTTGTCGCGCTTAAGGCCCATGGGATACATGCAGATAACGCCCGGTTCCGTACGCATGCTGGTGGCACCGACTTCAAGAGCCATGGCCATGTACTGGTCGTGATATTCCGGGTGAATCTCAATGTAGGACAGGCGAACGATGCGGTCGCTTTCAAAGGGCTGCTTTTTCACTTGACTAGTCTTTGCCATAGCCGTTCCTAAAGCTAGAAGAAGTACGAAGAAAAATAGAAGTTTTTTCATATTCTCAAAATTCCTTTTTCAACCAGTCTGCGATTTTGGTTTCGCGGCTAGAGAAATCTGTAGCCTTTATAGAAAGGCTTGCGGTGAAGTTGCTGCCGGGAAGCAAGCGCTTGGCGTCGGCTTCTACGCCGCTGATTCCGCTGGAATGGCTGCTGACAATAAGGCCCACTTTTTTATTTGCGAGTTCCTTGCTGTTCTTGAAAAGATAGGTCTGCATGGGAGCGGCCATTTTGCTCCACCAGAGAGGCGCAACGATGATCACCTCGCTGTAGTTTGCGAAACTCACTTCGACGCTTGCGGTGATGGCGGGGTAGCTGCTTTCGTCATCGGGATTCTTGTTGATGGCGTCAATAAGGGCGTCGCCGATGGCGTAATTGTTGGCTGCGAAATCAGCCTTTTCCACAGGAGAGATTTCCACCACATCGGCAGAAATCATTCCTGTCAAGGTTTCTACGATAGCCTTGCTGTTCCCGGTGAAGGAGTAGTAAGCGACCAGCATCTTTTCAGAAGTTGCGAAGTCAACAGTAGGTTCGTCCGCGCCTGTAGAATCCGCGACGCTCTCGCTAGATGAACTTGCAATGTTTTCAACTTCGCTGGAACTGCTTTTCGCAGTTTCTGTTGCAGAAGATTCTACGATGCTCTCACTTGAACCTGCAACATCATCCTTTGCATTAGAGCTGGAGTCATCGCCGCAGGCGTTCAGGAGGAACGCCGCCGTCACGCTCAACAAGAACAGCAATTTTTTCATGCCACCCTCAATTACGGAAGTTTGTTGTACACTTCGTCAACTACAGGTTCCAACCATTCGTTGCTGGCGTTTTCGCCAACGTGGGTGTGGTAAGTCAAGTGCTGGAACCAGGAATCCTTGGCGGCACCGTGCCAGTGCTTCTTGCCTTCGGGAATGGCCACCACAGTACCCGGCGTCATTTCAAGAGGTTCCTTGCCTTCTTCCACATACCAGCCGCGGCCAGAAACAGCAATCAGGACCTGCACCTGGTTGTGATGCACGTGCCAGTTGTTGCGGCAGCCCGGTTCAAAAGTCACGTTGGTGGGGCCGCCATTTTCGGCGCTCATGGGAGCTACATAGCTGTTGCCGATAAAGTACTTTGCGTAATTTACGTTAGGTACGCCGCGGGGCCACGGGGAATCTCCGCCGTACATGCCAGGAATCAACTTGGCATCCTGCAAAGTCATGGTAATGCTTTCAACCTGCTGATCCGTAAGGCCTGCCTTTTTTGCTCCAGCCTTGTGCGCAGCCAGCTGGGGGTGAACGCCGTCCATGCCGCTGAGGGCAGCAACTGTCACCAGTTCGCGTTCCGGCATAGTCAAGTTGTCGCGGGCGAAAATGTCGCCGAACAAATGTGCCTTCAGGTAGTAATCCGTTGCAGGAACGAAAGTATTGTTCACCTTGCCGAACAACTTCGTCTGAACTTCGGTACCGGCCTTCAGGGAGTTGTAATTCTTGGGCAGGGGAGATGCGTCCTTGCCTTCGGCGGTTTTCTTGCCGGCGGCCTTGCGTTCATCCAGAACCTTCTGCAAAGTTCCGAGGGCGTTCAGGGAGCGCGGGAAACCGGTGTAGGCATAAAGCTGGGAAAGGGCTTCCTTCACCTGGCTTACGGTGAGGCCGTCGTCCAGGCCCTTGTCGATGGCCTTGCTAAGTTTTGCCAAGTCGCCCTTGGCTTCCAGGCAGGCGATAATAGCCATGTCCTGCTGCTGAACGGTAAGAACGTTTTTCATAATCTGTGCGTTTGTGGTGGTGGCGAATGCGGCAGAAATTGTGACCGCCGCGCCCATGGATTTTACGAATGTTTTAAAGAATGCAGTTTTCATAGTTATGAATTTACCAAAAGACTAGTTTTAATTCACTACCCAAAACAAATGAATTTCTACCAAAAACACAGATTTTATATATGAAAATTTATAAAATTCTACCATTTTGTAACTTTTTATGCGGTAATTATAGTGCGTTCTTGTGCAGAGCCTGTTTGAAACGTGAATAAAAAAGCGACGGTTATTCATTTCACGCTTTCTAAAAGTTGTTCCCTTGAGATTGCACTCAGTACAGAAAATGCGGTTAGCTTGTCGCCTAAATCGCGGATGCTTGCTCCTACATGGTAAATCGTACTATCTACAATGATGAACCTGTCGTGAACATCACGCATGTTGCGAAGCTCAACGGTCGGGAACTGCCGATTTAACCTTGCCGCTTCCTCATTCATGGTTCTATTAATGCGAGCCGAATACACGAAAACTTTAACACCTTCGGCCTTCTTTGCAACTAAAGAAAGAGTAACATCATCGGCATACGGATCGATAATGACGATTTCTTCTTTTGCGGAACGCACCAACTGCGCCGCAAATTCATACCCGCTCCACCAGGATTTTGCGTTTAAGATTCCCTCGCTCGGCGGCAAGTTCGCCTTGACAAAGAAATCGACCTGTTTTTCAAGGGACGAAAGCCTGGAATCATGATTTTCCAACTTATTTTCGTGAGAAATTAGCCGCTGATTTACGGAGCCGCCTTTAAGCAAATATTCCTTGAGAACCTGGTTTGCCCAGCGACGGAATTCTATACCTTTTAAGGCATTAACTCTAAAACCTACGGAAATAATCATGTCAAGATTGTATAAAGCAACTTTTCTGAGGACATTTCTATTGCCCTCCTTCTGAACTAGTTCCAAAATGGAACTAGTTGACTTTTCCTCTAGTTCATGACTCTCAAAAATATTCTTGACATGTTTCGTAATCGCTTGACGCTGAACATCAAATAATTCTGCCATCTGAGCCTGCGTAAGCCAAACGGTTTCATTCTCTACACGAACTTCAATGTGAAATTCGCCGCCCTCCGGCTGATATACAATGATTTCGTTCTTTTCGCCATTATTGGCAGAAACTGCTTTATCCATTTTTCCTCCAGTCGCTACAGGCTTGAAAAAGCGACAGTTTAATCAGTGTTCTTTTGTTCACTACTAAATTGGGTTTTTCCGATTACCGCGTTTATGGGGAAATGAGAAGGAGAGCCTAACTTTTAACTTGCTATCTTTAGGTTTCCCCAACCTCTAATGTCGATTTTTCTTCACATTCTATCGATTTTTAAACGAGGTCGTCGGAAAACGCCAAAAAATTAGTTTTCCTGCATTTTTGCGTTAGGGATGGAAGCCGGCCACGGTTCGGACTCGCGCGACGCTTGGCTTGTGATGTTGCCTGGAGCGCGAGGCTGAACGGACACGGCAGGGGCGCTTCGGCCCTTCGACATGCTCAGGGACCTTGGCGAAGCGACCTTGCCGTGATAACGCGACAGCCCGACCCCGGCGGCGGTTCTGTTGTGCGTGTCCCGGGAGCCGGGGGAACGGCCACTTGACGAATATTGAATATTTGTGTATATTATTTTAAAAAAGTTATCATAAATATTCATCGCTATGTCAGAGAAATCGAAAGTTCTAGATCTTGCAACAAAGCAAAATGGCGTTGTTACTGCAAAAGACGCGGCTCTTCTCGGAATTCCGTGCAGAGCGTTATTTGACTGTGTTAAAGACGGTATGCTGCTTCGAGACAATCGTGGCGTGTACATAGTACCAGACCATTTTTCCGACGAGTTCCTTACCGCCCAGTACAAGTATCCAAAGGGAGTTTTTGCGTTCAACACGGCACTCTATCTATGGGGTCTTAGCGACCGTGTTCCACAACAATTGGAAATGACATTCCCAAAGGGGTACAATACATCTGCCGCAAAAAAATTCGGTATCGCCTGCAAAATCCTGATACAAGACCGATACGATGCGGAAATCAGCGCCGTAAAGACGCCCAACGGCAACATGGTCCAAGCCTACAGCATCGAACGAACTTTGTGCGACATGCTCAAATACAAGGGTGACCCCGAACTTTTCTTGAACGCCATAAAGGTGTACATGGCGAGCGCCGACAAAAACTTGAACAAACTTTTTTCAATCGCGAATTCGTTCGGCATGCATGATAAAATCCGCCCCTATGTGGAGGCACTCCTATGAACGCTATCAATGTGATGCAGTTGAAAAACAAACTGAAAAAGATTGCGCAGGAACAGTCCTTGACACCGCAGTCGGTAAACACCCTGTATGCAATAGAGATGTTTCTCAAGCGTCTGGAAGCTTCCGCCTATCGAGAGAATTTCATTTTAAAGGGCGGGCTTCTTGTAACGGCAAAACTAGGATTTCAATCCCGAACAACAAAGGACATTGACGCAACACTTTGTCATAGGAAGCTGGACGAAAATTCCATTAGAGAAATTCTCCAGGAAATCGTTCAAATTGATTTAGACGACGATTTTTCCTTCAGCATTAAAGGAATCGAAACGATTCGTGAAAAGAATCAATATTCAGGCCTTAGAATTCATCTGAACGCAATTTGCCAAACACTTTCGATTCCGTTTGCTATGGATGTAACTGTCGGCGACAGAATCACGCCGCATGAAATTGAGATGTCGTTCCCGTCCCTGTTCGGCAATACCGCAACAACGCTCAAGTCCTACAACTTGGAAACGCTATTGGCGGAAAAATTGAACGCAATTCTCGTCATGGGCGTCGCGAATACAAGGATGAAAGATTTCTTCGACGTCCATTCCATTTGGCAAATGCTGGCGAACGAAATCAGCGTGGAAACTTTAAGCATTGCAATAAGCGAAACCGCAAATTTCCGTAACAATGCCGCAGTCTTGAACGAAGCCTCCGAAATTCTTCGCAGCATCAAGGACAGTGAGATTTTGGCGGAATATTGGCAACGATACCAAAAGACTTTCTCTGTAGCAAATAGATATTCCTTTGCCGAGGTCTGCGCCTCGATCGAAGCAATCGTAAAGCAAGCTTTATCCACTTATTAAACCGGAGATAATCTATAAATTTGTTTTTTCGCTTTCAATTTCCTATCTTTTTAGTAGGTTGATGTAATTGAAAGATGAATAAAGGTTAAAATGAAAGCTCTGCTAGGCGTAAACGTGCGCTTAGCAAATAAGTTGTAATTTGTAAGCCCGTTGACCTGCTGTATTGTTACTGCACAAATGTAACTTATAACCTGCCCTGTCGGTTCGTTTCACAAGCATTTTTACAGTAATTTCGCAGCTTAGGCGCCACGCAAGCAATTATCTAGCAGAGCTTAATTTTCAGCTCACGTTATAGGCTTTTACTATAAAATACTACAAAGAAAACGCACTTTCGTGCAGAAATTCACCATACACAACTTGCACTTTCGTGTAGAAATTCATATATTACTACTTGCACTTTCGTGTATACTTATTATGGAACGCAAAATAATCGAAAAATTCAGGGACTGGAAAAATCGTTCAAAGGGTAAGTCCGCCCTACTTGTCGATGGCGCAAGGCGAATCGGCAAAAGCTATGCAGTTGAAGCCTTCGCCAGGGCAGAATACAAAAGCTACCTGCTTATTGACTTTTCGTATCCTCGTCCCGGAACACTGAAATGCTTTCAAGAAGACCGTCACGACCTTGACATTTTTTTCGCCAAGCTGTCCGCCATATACGGAGTGCAGCTTTTCCGGCGAGAAAGCGTTGTCATATTCGACGAGGTCCAGCTGTACCCACCTGCAAGGCAGTTGATAAAGCAGCTTGTGAAGGACGGCCGATACGATTACATGGAAATCGGCTCCCTCATTTCGCTATACAAGAATGTGAAGGACATCCTGATTCCATCTGAAGAAGTGCATCTGCAAATGTTTCCTATGGACTTTGAGGAATTCCTCTGGGCAGCAGGCGACCATGCCACGGTACCTTTTTTGAAGACTTGTTTTGAAAAGAGGAAACCCTTGGGTCAAGCGCTACACCGCAAAGTTCTAAACGATTTTCGCAAGTACATGCTTGTTGGCGGAATGCCCCAGGCTGTCGAAGCGTACATGAACACGGGTAATTTTGGCGAAGCAGACTATCTAAAAAAACAGATTCTTTCGCTGTATCTTGCCGATGTGGGAAAATACGCAGGGAACGACGAGCAACGAGTATATTCCATTCTAAAGGATATTCCCGGACAACTTTCCAAAAAAGAAAAAAAATTCAAGCTGGCTGACATCAACAAGAACGCCCGCATGCGACAGTACGAAGACGCATTCGTATGGCTAGACAAGGCCATGATGGTGAATCGATGCGTGAACGCCACAGACCCAAGCGTCGGACTATCCATGAGCACCGACTACACGACGCAAAAATGTTATATGGGCGATACAGGACTTTTAGTAACCCAGGCATTTCGCGATGACGAATACGCAGACAACATTCTTTACAAGTCTGTTTTACTGGACAAGCTGAACGTGAACGAAGGGATGCTGACGGAAAACATCGTTGCGCAAATGCTTCGCTGTAACGGCCACCACCTGTATTTTTACTCTCGCGTTGATTCCGCAAACCGTGAAAACAACATGGAAATCGATTTCCTGATTTCGAATCACAAACGGATATCACCTATCGAAGTAAAGTCTTCCACCTACAAGAAGCACTCTTCCCTCGACAAGTTCTGTACAAAGTTTGGCAACAGACTTGGAGAAAGATTCGTATTATACCCAAAGGATGTCATGATAAAGGATGGAGTGACACACCTGCCTTTGTATATGGCCATGTTCCTATAACAGACCGATTAGCAAAAGCCCACGCTACTTGAGCGCGGGCTTTTTCAGGAAAACTAATAAGCAGGTTTTATCCCCAGACTTCGTCGGCGATTTCCTCGTCGCTGAAGACTTTTACGAACATGAAGTTGTCCCTGATGGTCAACTCCTCGATGGGCTTGATTTTTCTATTCATTTTTTCCGACCGTCGCTACAGGCTAAAAAAGCGACGGCTTGATTTGTGTTCTTTTGTTCACTACTAAATTTATACAAAAGTTTGGGCGGTGTCAAGGCGGGGGCGCGAAAAAATTTCACTTTGCAAACTATAGGCGACAGGGGGCGATGTTTTGGGCGTTGCCCTGGCGGGCCGGCCCTCTTGCGCTATCGACTCGCGATGCGAGTCGTTCGTTCAGCCTCGCGCGACCTGCAACTGCACAAGGCAAGCGCCGCGCGAGTCCGACCCCATGCGGGCTGCGGGGCCTAACGCGAAAGCGATGTGGAACCGGCAGGGATGTTTTTCTTGAAGGCTTTCATGTCGGCTTCCGTCGGTGTGTCTATGCAAATCTTGCGCTGTTGAAGGATGCCGATTTTGTAGTCCTCCTATATTATAGATGAAGATTATGCTATGAAGCAGTTTACTACATCCGAAGCAAAAAACTTTTGAAGGATATTCTTGCCGAAAAGAAACAGCGGGCAGAATATTTCAAGGCAAATGGTACTTTGATGGGGTTTGTCCCTGCAAATTACTTATATACTTCCAAGAATTTGCTTCCATTGAAATGAACCAAATGGTGAGGGATATCTGCAATCCAAACTTCCGTTTCCCATGCAATCTGGGTTAGCCATTTACGAAATTCTTTCATATCAAGGAATGCTGTAAAAAATACTATGTTAGCAGAGCACTTCTTCAACAATCCTTTTAGAGATGCGATGCGAGATTCACTCATAGGTCCAGAACTATGAACCGCCTCAATCAGGAAAAGTAAATTTTTCTCTTTTGAATAGGCAATAATGTCTGGAAGTTCATCGTGTTCAAGTTCAAAGAAATTTAAGGATTTCAAGGATTTGTCATCACGGAAAAGATATTTATTGCTTGTATCTCCCACATAAAGAACTTGAGCTCCCATTCCGAATTCTGGAAGAAAATCTTCAATAATTCGCTTCTGAAGAATGTTATGTTCCCCGGCAGACAATTCAAGATTTAATCCAGATGGCAGTGTTACGGGAACTTTTTCTGAAGCACGCCTTCGTTCTAATTCTTCTCGAAGTTTATGCTGCATTTCCAAAAACACGGCAAGAGTCTTTTTCCATGTCTTTGTTCCGTGAGACTGCACTAACTTGCAGAACGGTGCACTTAAAGCATAGCCTCGTGTAGGATTATTTGTTGCAGACATGTCAAAGTCTGCTGAATTTACGACATATCCCAACTCAATAAGAGGCCTTAAATCTTTGCGTCTAACATCATCATAGGATCCCATGGCAATCGTTTCACCATAGTTCTCGTTTTCAAAAGCTATTATATCTCTAGTACGCAAAAATATGCCATTCATCATAGAACGCGCTTCTTTCAACGCGCACTTTATCCCAGCAACGGCTAGGCAAGCACAAGCCATTTTTTCTTTTCTACGATCTGTTAAGTTTTCAAGGTTTATCTCGGTAGCCTCGAAAATGTCAAGCATTGCAAAGATTAATTTCTTTACTTTTTCTGTTTTGTTGCCTGTTGTTACGATGGTCATAGTTCAAAAAATTAGGGATTTGGCATATTGTTGTGGATTGCGATAGCCTTCGGAGAAAGCGTTTCCATGTGAAACGTTTTTTTCAACTGAAGGGCGACTTTGTAAGCCAACATTGGGGGAACTGCATTTCCAATCTGTGTAAATTGTTGAGTTTCGTTTCCGCAAAATTCAAACCAATCAGGAAAACTCTGTAGGCGAGCAGCTTCTCGCTGGTTTATTCGACGACGACGACCGTCTCGCAAGCGAACTCGCTGCATATCACTTGTCGCTCCAGCAAGATTACGGCAAGTTATAGTGCGAGCGGGTCTGTCCGCATATAAATCACGCGGATTCACGCAGGACGAGGCCTTCTCGTACTTAGCAATGTACGCATCCTGAGCGGGAGTAAGAAACTTGCTGTTCTCCACCTCATCATGCATGGTATCCCCTATAGCATCGCCAACAGTTACCTTTGTTGTTTCGGTTTCTGGATAGTTAAACTTTGCCTTGTGCCCGACAACAATGATTCTCTCTCGATTTTGAGGAACTCCATAATTTACTGCATTGACACACTGGGCTTCTACAATGTAGCCCAACTTACGAAGTTCCCCCATAACCAAGTCAAGATACCATTTGTGAGAAAACATCATGTTGCGGACATTTTCGAAAAGAAATACTTTAGGCTGAACACGTTTCACGGCATCGATAAAAATAGGAAAGCCATCTCGAGCGTCTTCCATTCCTTTCTGTTTTCCTCGTATACTAAACGGCTGGCAAGGAGGTCCACCGATGATGATGTCCGCATGTGGGTATTCTTGTCCCACCTCAAGTTTTTGACAATAACACTCGCCACCAAGATTTTTACGATATGTTTCTGCCGCTGCCGGAACCATTTCATAACCTATAGTTCGAAAACCGGCGGCTTCAAAGCCCAAGGACAGTCCACCACAACCAGCAAAGAGGTCTAGAACTACCGCTGGTTCAGATTGCTTGGGCTTTAAATTATTAATGTCGTCTATGTAACACATGTTTTTCTTCAATTTTATTCCTTAATAAATTTATAAAAAAAATCAAAAAAGTTTTTTTTCTATTTCAAGAAATCGCCAAATTTGCATTTTTGATGGCGTTAGGCTTTGAAATTACATTGCATGACAAAATGCCTGATGTTGTTCTTTACTCTGAGGAGAAAGACTGGATTTACTTTGTCGAAGCAGTAACATCTGTAGGCCCAATGGATCCAAAAAGAATTAAAGAACTTGAAGAAATGACTAAAAATGTGTCTGCTGGTAAAATTTATACAACAGCATTCCTTGATTTTAAAACCTTCAAAAAGTTCTCCGAAATGCTGGCATGGGAAACAGAAGTATGGCTGGCCGAGTCTCCGGATCACATGATTCATTTGAATGGAGATAAGTTCATGGGGCCAAGGAAATAATTCTTCACCTTTGATTTTCAAGCGGCAAGCGCCGCGCGAGTCCGATTGACCCAGAGCCGAATGCAGCGGCTATGCTTGCATAGCCATTGCTGAGGCGAAATGTCAAGGAGCGAAGCTCCCACCCATGCGGGCTGCGGGGCCTAACGCGAAAGCAATGTGGAACCGACAGGGATGTTTTTCTTGAAGGCTTTTATGTCGGCTTCCGTCGGTGTGTCTATGCAAATCTTGCGCTGTTGATGGATGCCGATTTTGCAGTCATCACGAGCAAATTTTCCTTGCTGATTTTTTAGACGCATCGACCTCAATGGTTGTATAACGCAAAGCAGTCTCTGTCTAGGCTCCGATTGAATTATTCCTGATAAACCTTCACACAGCGGACAGAAAGTCCCCATAGCTTAGAATCGGTATGAGCGGTATTTGGCGATTGTGTATCCTTGCTTTGATAAGAATACCCTGCACTAGGAAATACATCAGAATCATTAAATTCTTCGCTAGTAGACAAATTTTTATTTTTATCTACTTCAGCGGGATAATACCAAGCGGCAACCGTCAGCCGACCTTCGAAACCTGAAGCATCTTTACTATGCCGATACCCCGCACCAACCAAGGAAAAACCGGTGTAATTAGATCCCTTAAAGGTATACTGCGAACGAATACCAATCGCACCTTTATCCGAACTCCTATAAATAAGTTCATAATCATCATAAGTCATCAACCGCCAACCATCCGGGCAAATTCCTTGGTAAAAACCCTTTGCATCAATTGTGTCTTGTATTAAGTTTGCACAACTTTTTGTATTGCATTCAAATGGTAAATTCATCGTTTCAGCCCATTGGTATAGTCCTCCATACTCATCACACCTTGTCCAATCATCGTCATAGCAGTACTTTTCTGGATTATTGTCATCATCCTGATTTTTATTACCCACTATTTGTTTCCCATAATTAAGATTTTGAGCGAAGATAGTCACAGATCCTTGTGTTCCATCGCGTCTTTTTCCGTTAATGGTTAAGTAATAATAACGCTGACCATCACGAGTATCTTCATAAATTTTATAGGCCCCAGAATGAATACTGTCCGCAAGAAGAGGCTTCGAATGGTCAAAAGGAACATATTCACCGCTACTGCTTGATGCAACTGATGACGAAGACTTCGCAGAAGAACTGCTGCTAGATTTGACACTTGATGAGGAGTTCACAGAGGAACTGGACTTAGCCGAACTGCTGCTGGATTT
>NZ_MWQG01000026.1:0-50247 GCF_002210365.1 Fibrobacter sp. UWH1 | reverse complement strand
GCGAATGTCAACAAAAAAGGGTGGCGAAGCCACCCACACATGTTGATGAAGAGCCAAAATTTATCTAAAATTCCATCGTCGCTTCATAATTTCTACAAAAAAACATGCTGACTACTTTCAACATGGTTTGATCCAAAACATTACAGCAAATATTTCCTCGCCAGCGCCTCCACGGTGGCGGGGTTCAGCGGGCGTTCCTGATTTTCCATGGTGAAGATGAGGGTTTCGCCGGGGAAGATTCCGTTGGCGATGTAGGTCTCGAATTTTCCCAGAGTTTCTGCGATGTATTCGGAATCGTCCATTCGCCCGAAATGCTCCCAGATGAATTCACGGCGGGTGCGGAGATTGAGGTAGGTGAAATCCGGATGGAACGCTACAGTGCGGCGAGAGCTATCGTGTTTACGCGAGTTGCCTTGCCTGCAGAAGTTTTCGGATGGACTGCCTTGCAGATTGCGAGATCCGTCACCTTGCCTGCAGAAGTTTTCGGGTTGACGGCTCTGCATGCGGATGTCGTCGGGCGGATTGACCTGCGGGTTGCGTAATGCGGCGCCAGCAGGGTCTATTGCCGCAGCGACACCTCGCCCGCGGCTGTTTCTGCGGACTTTCAGCTGGTGCGGAAATTCATAGCGGTAAGGAATTTTCAGGCGGTCGAGGGTATCCGCGATGATGACCTCCGACTTGGAGCGGACCCGTTCCCCGCGGGAGGTTTCCAGCAGGGGCGCGTCAGCAGCCATCCCCTTCCCGCTGTACTTTACCGCAAGCCACTGCTCCGCATATTCCTCGTCGGGGAGATGCACTGACTGTACAAAATGCTGACGTTCTGGAGCAAGATTGCTGTAAACCGCATTGAGACGCTCCGGCTGATATTCCTTAAGAAACTTGTCCACTATGAAAAGTTCCCGCTGCAGTTCCTTGAGAGCGCATTTATCATAATCCTTCTGCGCCAAAGCTTTGATGGTCGCCACATCTGATTGGGGAATATAATCGCCAACAATATCGGCAGGACTTTTTACATGAAAGTAATGTACTAATTTTTTGCGACGGGCCATACGGAGACGCCCCTCTATTGATTTCCTCAAACGCTTATCAATTGTGGTAATTGCAGCAAGTAGCTCTTCCGCTTTTGCCTGAACAACAGACACCAGCTTATCCGGCGAAATCAATTCTTTAAATTGCATCTGCACTCCTTTTTTAGGGCATAAAAAAAAGACCGCCTCTGCGGTCCGCCGGCAAATTCCGGTTTTATGCAGGATGGCGATCTATGAACTATGCCTCAAATATACAAATAATTGGTGGTTCGGCCAATTTTGTTACCATGCAAAAGGACTTTTTGTCAAAATGGGTTACTAAATGGGTAATATAAAAGCATCTAGTAACCCGATTATTACTTTGTACGCAAACAAAAGTCTCAAAAAAGGAACGTCTTCTTAATTACCCATATCCCAAAGGTTACTAAAATAGGGATTTTCGGTTAGTTAGTAACCTGATTTCTAACTAAAACACAGTTTTGTAATTAATTTATTTGTAAAACAGGTTACTAAAAAGATGTTTTTTACCCGTTTAGTAACCTAATTTCGTGTTTCAGCCCCATCCAGCGACCAAATTTTCCCATCCAGCCCCTCCCCATGCGCCGCAGCGACCACACCTAGGTACAAAAAAGCCCGCAGCGTTTGAACTGCGGGCTTTTTTGCGACTTTCGACACGCTCGGGGCCTTTGCTAGATCCTTCGCGCCACAGGCGCTCAGGATGACACGCCGCACGCGACCCTCGATAAACCCGAGGGTTTCACCTTACTTAGTGAATGCGTCGTAAATAGCCTTGATGGCCTTGTTCATGTCGTCTTCATCCACACCGGTGATGATGTTGATCTGGGAAGAACCCTGGTCGATGATTCGGACGTTGACGCTGTTTTCTGCAAGGGCGGTGAAGAGCTTTGCAGCAACACCGATCTTGTTGGTCATGCCATGGCCAACGGTAGCGATAAGGCTGATGCCCTTGAAGATCTTGATGCGGTCCGGATGCATCTGCTGAGTGATGTCTTCCATGACCACATGTTCAACGGCTTCCAGCTTCTTGGTATCCACAACGATGCTCATGGAGTCGATGGCGCTGGGGCACAGTTCGTAGGAAAGGCCTTCGCTTTCGAGAACGGCGAGTACGCGGCGGCCGAAACCAACTTCCTTGTTCATCATGGACTTTTCGATGTAGATCATAGAGAAGCCCTTACGGCCAGCAACGCCGGTAATGGGAAGCTTGGTGGATTCCGGAGTGGGGCCGATGATGGTGCCGGCGTCTTCCGGGCGGTTGGTGTTGCGGATATTGATAGGAATCTTCTTGGCGCGGCAAGGAGCGATGGATTCGTCATGAAGGACGCTTGCGCCGGAGTAGGCCAGTTCGCGGATTTCGCGGTAGGACACGTATTCGATGGGCAGCGGATTTTCAACGATGCGGGGGTCAGCCATCAGCATGCCGGAAACGTCGGTCCAGTTTTCGTAGGTTTCTGCGTCGATGGCGTGAGCGAGAATTGCGCCGGTAATGTCGGAACCGCCACGGCTGAAGGTCTTCAGCTCGCCGCGGGTGTTGGAACCATAGAAGCCCGGAAGCACATAGAGCTTGTTTTCGTCGGAAAGGGCCTTGGCGATGGTTTCGTAGCTGGAGGGAAGAATGCGGTACTTTTCATCGAAAGTGATGATGGGGAAAGTATCCACGAATTCAGCGCCCAGATAGACGGACATGACGCGGGCGCTCAGGTATTCACCGCGGCTCACCAGGTAATCGGTGGTGATGGATTCAACGTCGTCGCGGAGCTGCTTTTCCAGGATGTCCAGGTCTTCGGCAACCTTGGGTTCGATACCCAGGTCGGAACAAATTTCCAGATAGCGGTTGCGGATCAAGTTCCAGGGTTCGGAGAAATCCAGGTGCTTGGAAGCCAGATCATAGGTGCTGTAGAGAAGGTCGGTCAGCTTGGTTTCCTTGGGATTGCGCTTGCCCGGGGCAGAAACCACAACCACTTTGCGCTTTGCGTCGGAGGAAACGATGTTCTTGATTTTCTTGAACTGACCAGCGTCGGCAACGGAGCTGCCGCCGAACTTACATACGATTCTAGACATTTTTATCCTTTGGACCACCAGACCTCTCGCCTTCGAACAGAACCGCTCAATCACGATTCACACCCCACCCGGGATGCCGCTCAAGACTACCCACCTGGCCAGCCCTATTTGTTTGTCTTTATGTGATGCGCCTCTACAAAATCAGCCGTATTTTCTGCGACTTTTGTAAAAAAATCAGCGCGGGCGTAAAAATAGTAATAAAGAGGGGTGCGTAAAAGGGAAAAACACGTGTATATCAATTATGAAGTACAAAAATTTGATGCTCATCGCCGCAAAATCCAACATGTCCGTACTCCTGCAAGGTGAATCCGGAGCCGGAAAGGAAGTTGCCGCCCGTTACATACACGACAACAGCCACCGAAAATCAGGCCCCTTTGTGGCCCTGAACTGTGGCGCCATCGCCAGGAATCTGGCCGAAAGCATTCTTGAAGGAGCTCGAAAGGGAGCCTTCACCGGAGCCACCGACCAACAGGGCGTCGTCCGCGCCGCCGAAGGGGGAACCCTGTTCCTAGATGAAATTGGGGAGATGCCGCTGGACACACAATGCAAACTGTTAAGAGTCCTGCAAGAAAAATCCGTTCTGCCCCTGGGGCAAACCCAGAGCATACCGGTAAACTTCAGGCTAATCTGCGCCACCAACCGCGACCTGAAAACTGAAGTGGCCGCCGGGCGTTTCCGTGAAGACCTTTATTTTAGGCTGAACGTTTTCCCGGTAAAAATTCCAGCCCTTAGAGAAAGGGATGACATCAGGGAGTTATCGCAAACCTTATGGGCTGACGCCCTAAAAGAAATATACCCCATCGAGAACGCCTATCACACCCATAATTCAAACGCCGAAGATGAACTGCTCTGCTCCCTGAACGAACAGGAACTACGGATTATTTCTCAAAAGCGTTGGCCCGGGAACGTCCGTCAGCTGAAAAACGTACTGCAACGCTACGCCCTGCTGAAACCCCACGGAATAACCTTATACGAAATCATCACCGATGAATACGACAACCAGGGATCCCTGCAAGATTCCGGGAAGAGTTTCACAACTCCAGTTTCCTTTGCAAGCACAAGGCCATACGCCACAGCCCCCAATTGGGGCACCATCTTCACGGAACTGCAAAACACCGGATGGAACAAATCCGTTGCCGCCAAGAACCTAGGAATCAGCCGCGGCTGCCTGGCCTATCAAATCAAGAAAAACGGAGGCCTAGAACTTTAGACCCACGGTAATGTAATGCTGGCCGCCTTCAAATGCCGGGCGGGGGCTGTAGCCGTAATCAAACACGATCATCCCGAAATTCAGGCCCAGACCGCAACTGATACCATCTTCGGTATCGGGACGGATGGCATAACCCATACGAAAACCCAGAATGTCGGCGTAATTAATTTCGCCGCCAAAAAGCCAATAAGGGTCCGTATCCGCACGACGGTATGCATCGGCAGAAGCATGGATATTCCAGTTTTCGGTAATGGGCAAAATACCGGTAATGCCAGCCTGCAACGCCATAGGAGCAGCCTCATCTTCGCCGTCATAATCGCCCATGTAGCCAAAGTTGGTCAAGGTCGCTGCAAAAGCCAGATACTTATTCACGCGGTAGGATCCGCCAATATCTCCAAGGAAGGCCACAGCGGATTCGTCGTCAATGGTCTGGGTCGCAAAGCGGGCGGACGCAGCCCAGTTGAAAACCTTACCGCGGCTACCGAGACCTGCCTGAATGCTCCAGGCGTAGGCTCCATAGCTAGAGGTTTCGTTGCCAAACTCATCACGCCCTTCGATATCCTCGTAACCCAGAAAATCCACCGTCATGGAGTAGGTCAAGGGCATCGTACCAAAACTAAAAGGCAGACCATAATAAGCCGATACAAAGTTGTCGGCGGAATTATCGTCAAACACCAGCTGGTTCACGCCGAACTCCGCATTTTCTACAGAGCTCATAGCCAGGGGATTGCGGCTCACTTCGGCCGCACGGGAAGCGTCGGCAACACCGGCACCAGACATAGCCGCACTGCGGGCAGACTCCTGCATCGAAAGATACTTCATAGAAACACCGCCCAAATCCACATTCCAATGTTCGCCGGCAAAGGCGGTGACAACTGTAGATAGGGTAAGCGTAGCAAGAAGTTTCTTCATCATGAGATTTAAGATACAAAAAAATGAGGAGGGCTGCAGGACAGAACCGCCAAACGATCAAAAGAATAAAGGTCAACTTAAACCTTTATCCTTTTATCTTTACCCTTTAACCTTTATGTTATTTACGCCAGCCTTCCATGACCTTGAGGCAGTCAGCCAGAAGTTCAGCGGAACGTTCCTTGCCTTCGGTTTCCACGTAGCAGCGGAATTCCGGGGCGTTGCCACTGGGACGCAGGTGAACGATGTCACCGGAATCAAATTCCATACGGTAGCCGTCCACTTCGTTAAGGGAGACCATCTTTCCGTGGAAGGGTGCGCCCTTGTTGAACTTGCTGGGCTTGGCGGCGAACTTGCCGAACAACTTTTCACCCAGCTTCTGTTCGCGGATTTCTGCAAGCTTGGCCTTGGAAATTTCGGTGGGGAATTCCTTGAGGCGGTCGCTGACAGTAAAGCGCTTGGGAAGCTTGCGGAGAAGATCTACCACGCACATCTTCTGTTCGCGAACCATGACCATGACAGCAATCATGGGGAGCAATGCATCGCGAGTGGGCAGAGCCTTCAGAGTGCGGGTAACGCCATCATAGGCGGTGCGCTTCAGATCGGTCTGCAGCAGGAAACCGCCGTTGGCTTCGTAACCGGCGACGGACACGCCGGCGGCAGCACTTGCTGCGGCGTCACCTTCCATAAGGCTTTCCATGCCGGCAATGACATAGGGGGAACCGATGCGGGTACGGCAAATCTTTTCGAAGCTTTCGGACTTTTCGAGGGAGGTGTTGCAGCTGACGGGAGTAGCGATGCGCTTGATGCCCAGAGCCTGGGATGCCAAAATACCCAGCACGTCACCGCGGAGCCACATGCCCACATCATCAGCCAGAAGCGGGCGGTCGCTATCGCCATCGGTACTGAACACGGCGTCCACATAATCCTTGTGGGTAAATTCGCGGGCCAGTTCTTCATCTTCGGGGCGGATCGCTTCGGTATCCACCGGAACAAAAACGTCACTGCGGCCGAAGGGCTTTACGCAGGCGCCCAGGCTTTCGAGAACGCGGACCACAATGTCGCGGCCAACAGCGGAATGCTGGTAGACGCCGATGGTCAAGCCCTGCAAAGCCTTTTCACCAAAGAATTCGGGATAACGCTTGCAGTAATTTTCTTCGGCTTCGGTTTCAACAGCGGGAAGTTCCGGAGCATTCTTCAACATGCCGGCAGCATCGAACAAAGCTTCGTCAAAATCAACAGACTGAGAAACAATGCCCTGTTCGTCGGCCTTTGTAATTTCGCCGTTGGGGTGGTTAAACTTGATACCGTTACGGTCGGCAGGAATGTGGGATCCTGTCACCATGATGGTGGGCAAGCTCTTATCAAGACCATAAAGTGCAATGGCAGGAGAAGGAATGCGACCGCAATAAGTCACCTTCCAGCCAGCATCCTGGCCGGCCTTCACCAGAGCCTGCAAAATGCGACCAGTACTTGGGCGAAGGTCTCCAGCAATAGCGATATTCTTTTCGCACTTGTAGCTAGCTTCGCAGTACTTGATAAAGGAGCGTGCATAAACATAGCACACACGGTCGGTCATTGCAGAAACCAGGCCGCGAGCACCACTGGTACCAAAGGCCACACCGGACTGTTTCATTACATCTTGCATTGCAACGGACATAAAAACCTCAATGGAAATTATACTTCCTAAAAATACCTTTTAACCAAAAATAGAAAAAATGATTAAGTTTATCTCCATGAACATCAGTAAGAAAATTTTTCTAGCCGCAATCAGCTTGTCATCAGCAACAATCTGGGCTCAAAATGCACCCGTTTTAACGCAGCAACCCTCTCAGGATAATTCAGCAGAAACCATCTTGCAATCGATGGACGGAGAATCTATCCAGCCCGCGGCACCGCAGGACTCCGAAATTCCTGCCCCCATCGTCTCCAGCGATACGTCAAATACATTTGCACCCATTGAAAGTTCCGAAATGGAGAATAATGCCGTTGCGGAACCTGCCCCTGAATATGTGGATCCCAACGCCCCCGTTCCTGTTAGCGAAAGTGCGGAACTTCTCCAGCCTATGCCCAAACCCGAGCCTATGCCCATGGAAGAGCCCAGCTATGTGGAGCCGGCAGGCATTTCCTTTATACCTACCGATTCGGCAGCAACCCAGACAGCACTTCAGCCCGTCGAAGAAATCCCTGCAGCCGAAGATCCAGAGTTAGACCAAACTGCAGAAAGTATCTGGGATACGACACCTGCCATGCCCCTGACACAACAGGAAGCAGAAAGTATCGCCGAGCAACCAGTCCAGGCAACTGCCGAAAAACACGTTCTGGATATTTTCCACGGCAGGGCCTACAACGCCGTCGGCAATGAAGCCGCAGCCGCCAACGTCGCCAGTGAAATTTCGACGCCCCACAAAATGCACAACCGCAAGTTCGTCTACATCGAACCTGTAGACGGATACGGTGTTGTAAGTTTCGGAGAAGGCAGCACATTCTTCCTGGCCTTTGACAACAACAAGACCAATGCCGCCAACTACAGCGAACTGGGCCTTGTTACCTTGGGCTACGCCGGGCAAAACTTCGGTTTCAGCCTAGAGGCCGCAACAGGGAAATCCTGGAGCTACATCGATAACGACATCGATTCCTCCAGCACGACATACAAGATTACCAATCCCGGCACTCAGTTCGGTGGAACAGCATCTGCAAATCTGGCCAACATCGACCTTGCATTAGGAGTGACCTACGCCAACCCCAACGGTTCCTATTTCATCAGCGAATTTGGCGAAGAACACGAAAAGGACGAATGGGCCCTGGGAGGAAAGCTAACCGTAGCTCATACCACAAGCAATGCCTTGTCCTGGTCCGTTAACCTGAACTTCCTTAGGTACAAGGCCAGCACTAGCAGCAAAACCGAATCCATATTCACAGAAAACGGCGAAACCTATAAGGCGACCTACAAGTCGACCGTTACCGATACCACGACCCGTGTAGAAGTCATTCCCGAATTTAATGTGGGCGCCCCCATTCTGCAGAACCAGAAAGCCCGCGTATTCCTTGGTCTGAATACAGCCGTTCCCCTGATTGCGTACGACCGAATCGATGGCGTTGTCAGCAGACATAACGAATATGGTTTGACCTTGACACCCAACGTCCTGGCAGAAGTGGCCCTGGGCCAGTACGTCATGGCATTCGGCAGCGTCAGCTATTGCTGGGACGTAGCAGACTATCGTGATTCCTACATCAACAACGTTTCTGTAAAGGCACTGGAAATGGAATCCGGAGAAACCACAGCCATTCTCGGCATGCGTCTCCAGTATGAATTTGCCGCCCTCGAAATGGCATTTACCAAACAGTTCCTGCAGAACCCCTTCGGCAGCTTCTCGGATCATGATGAAATTGCCATGTCCATTGGCGCATTCGTGAACTTCTAATCTTTTATGGAACCGATCCAGGATTCAGAAAAAGGAATGTTTAAAGTATTCTTGAAAGACACCGCCTTGGTACTGGAAGGTGGCGGTATGCGTGGAGCTTACTCCGCCGGCGTTCTTGACGCGTTGCTAGATGAAGGTTTAAAGTTTGGCGGCTACGCCGGAACCTCGGCAGGGGCAACCCACCTTTGCAATTACCTTTCGGAACAGCGGGATAGAAACTTCCGACTGGATACAGTCCATTCCAAGGACAAGCGCTACATGAGCTTCGGAAACTGGATTCGTACCGGCAACTACTTTGACCTGGAATTCTGCTACCATACAGTACCCGAAGTCATCGATCCTTTCGACTTTGACACCTTCAAGAAGAATGCCGCCGAATCAAAATTCTATGTGGCCGCAAGCAACGTGGAAACTGGTGGCGCCGAATACTTCCAGGTTCACGACTTGCGCCAGGATATGGATGCCATCCGTTCTTCCTCTTCGCTGCCGCTCATGAGCAGCCTGGTTCATTACCAGGGCAAGAAAATGTTTGACGGAAATATCGCCGACAGCATCCCCTTTGAATTCATGGACCGCACCGGCTATAAAAAGCAGGTTGTCATCACCACACGACACAAGGGTTACCAAAAAGAGGCGAACAGTTTTCTTCCCGTATACAAGATCGTCTACCGCAAGTATCCTAACTTCGTAAAGGCCGTTGGCGATCGACATATCCGTTACAACAAGAGCCTCGAAACTCTGGCCCAATGGGAAGCCAATGGAAAGGCTTTCGTTTTCCGCCCCGAAACAGACTTGAAAATCAGCCGCGTCGAAAAGGACACTTCAAAACTTGTAGCCCTTTATGAATTGGGTCTGAAAGACGGCCGCGAAAGAATGGCCGACCTGAAGGAATTTCTATCTTTATAGACATGGATAGAGCTCGTCGTCGTAAATTTGGCCAGAACTTTCTGGATGTTCCCACCGCCATCGCCATCGCAGGTGACCTGCCTGCCGAAAAGGGCGAAGCCGTTCTCGAGATCGGCCCCGGCCATGGCGCCCTGACAGAACACCTGCTGAACCGCGGCGTGGAACTGACAGCCGTCGAAATCGACGAACAGTGCGTGGCCGTGTTGAACGAAAAGTTCGGCGACCGCGAAAACTTCCATATCACCAACATCGACTTCTTGAAATTCGACTTGCAGGCCTTTCTGGATGCACACGAAAAGCCCTGGGTCACCGGCAACCTGCCCTACAATGTTTCTACGGCAATTATCGCAGGGCTCATGCCCCGACTGCATCTGACCAAGGGCTTTATGGGAATGGTGCAGCTGGAAGTTGCCGAACGCATTTGCGCTTCGCCCTGCAGCAGCAATTACGGCAGCCTTTCTGTTCTGGTATCCGCTTTCGCCAACACCCAGATCTTACGCAAGATCGGTCCCGAGCATTTTACACCGAAGCCCAACGTAGACAGCGCCACCATGCTGCTCACCCCCCGCGCAGACGCATTGCAGGCTCCCGAGGGATTCTTCGATTTCGTTCGTGCCGCCTTTACCCAGAAGCGTAAGACCTTGGCCAATTCCTTCGGTCGCGCCTACGACAAGAAGAAAATCCAGGAAGCCATCGAACTCCTGGATTATCCTACCACTGTCCGTGCCGAGGAACTTTCCCCCGAACAGTTCATGGAATTTTATAAAGTGATTGTCGGATAGCTTTTCCTAAAGCTTACTTTGCCTTGCAGGCCTTGTAAGAATCGGGATTTGCAGATAGATATCCCTTCACCAATTCACCGGATACCGTATACACAAGAGAGTCTACTCGGCTCTCCTGCGCAAATGCTGCAGTACCTTCGTTAATCATGGAAGCGGACCAGTTGGCGGATGAAAGCTTGCGTTCATCCATCCATTCCTGCCATTGATCATTGCGGTCTGCATCAGGCACGCCCTTTCCACTTGCATTTGCAGTACCCCATTCGCTAACAAACAGGGACAATCCCGCATTCATCGCTTCTTCGGCATTCCGTCCTTCGAGCTTGATGCTGTGGCTATTAGCGTAGTAATGGAATGTGTAGGCAATATTATGAAGTGAATCGGCGATCTCTTTTCCTATAGCCCAATTGGGCGACTGGTCCCACATGGGGTTACCCACAAGAATCAAATTGTCAGAATGCTTTCGAATGGTCGCGACGACGGTATCGCCATAAGCCTTCACCTGCTCCCAGACAATTCTGGTAGGCTCATTAAAAATTTCAAAAATCACATTGTTATACTGGCCGTATTTTTGAGCCATTTCGTCGAAGAAGGCGATAGCATCACTCAACTGCTTATGCGCACTATGGGAATGCCAGTCGATAATTACATAGATGTCATTCTTTATGGCCGCCTTAACAGCCTGATCGATCAATTCGCGCTGAGCATCCGGATCCAGCAAAAATCCCAATGTCCCGCCCCAATTTTCTTCGGTACCAATGGCGGCACGAATCACTTCGATTTTCATGTCGTTCACCATGGTCGTAATGCCGGTATCGGAATAAAACTTTGTAGCGGGTTTCAAAAGGCTCCAGTAAAGGCTCATGCCTCGTACCTGAACTTCGTTACCATCAGATACGCCCTTGCAACTGCCGTATATTCGGCCCTTGCCCTCGGAATTCACTCCGGCAACCAGCCTTCCATACTGACTGACAGGGCCGATTCTTTCGCCAATAGGTTCATCCAGCTTTTCATAGGAGACTTCAGTAACGTTCTCTCCGTTACAGCCCCATAAAGTCAGAATTCCAGCTAAAAACAGCCCTGATAAGCGCAGTAGTGACATTAATTTACTCCGTCGTTTTTTCCAAAGTTAAACTTCTCCTCTCGATTATGCACCAAAATTCTTGAAGTTTTTGTATACGCCTGTTCCCAAAAAAATGATTTATTCTTAATAAGGTTCGTCATGATTTGTTTATGTTGAAGACATGAATATGAAAATGTCTCTTCTTATCGCCACTTTAGGCACCGTTGTAAATCTTTACGCCCAGGAAGCCACTCCTAGCGCAACCGTATCTGACACAACAGCAGCACCTGCCGCTGAACAAAATGCAGCCGCCATCGCGGAAGCTCCCGCCTCTAGCGAAGCCCCCGCTGCAGCAGAAGCAGCCCCCGCAGAAGAGGTCAAGGCAGAAGAAACCGCTGCCGTAAACCCTGAAAAGAGTGCCGAAGAAACGGCCACGGCAGAAGCCTCCACTCCCGCAACAAACGAGACTGCCCCTGCCGCAAATGAGACAACCCCCGCAGAAGCCGCTGACGAAACTGCTCGCGAAACTGCTCGCGAAACTGCAGAAAATGTACCCGCAGCCGAAACCACCCCAGAGCAGGTCGCTGTAGCCGACACCGCAACCACCAGCGATTCCGTGGCAGTCCCCCAGGATTCCACCGCTCCCATTCAGGAACCTGCACAAACCGCAGAAAAGCCCACCAAGGGCCCCCTGGATGTCTTGCATGCCAACATTTATAATGCTGTAGGTAACGAAGCCGCAGCCGCAACCATCGGCGGAAATATAGCCGCACCCCGCAAGATGTACGGAATCAAGGGACTGTACCTTGAACCCACCAACGAAAGGGCTGCACTGGCCTTCGGAAATACCACCACATACTTCCTCGCCTTCGACAATTCCCAGAGCATGGGATTACTCACCGCCGGTGTGGCATTCCAGAAGTTCGGCGTTTCCGTTGACGGATCCTTCGGCAAACAGTGGAACGATGCAGAATATCCCATTACCGAACAAAATGAAAAAATCACCTATGGCGGCTCCAGCATCGGCGCAACAGCCTCATTGCAGGTCGGTTCCTTCGACATCGTCGCAAGCGGCCACTACGTAAAACCCGAATCCGAAGGATACAGCGCAGACCCCTTCAATAAATGGGAACAGAACATCTGGGACGCTACCGGAAAGCTAGCCCTTTCTTACTCCGGTGAAGAAGTCTTCTGGACTTTCGGAGTGGAAGGTTTGCGCCATAGCTTTACCACCGACACCAAGGTCACCGTGGAAGAAGTCATCAAGGGCGAAAAGAATCACGTCATTACCAAGAGCTCCGTCTCCGATACCTCTTCACGAATCGAGTTCAAGCCTACATTCAACATTGGCGCAGCTGTCCTCAAGGCTGAAGATGCCCGCATCTATCTTGGCGTCAACACCCGATTCCCCTTCGCCATCTACGATGAAATCGAAAACATCATGGATAGCCATACAAGATTCAGCGCATTCGTCACACCTAACATTTTTGGCGAAGTCGCATTGAATCAGCATATGATGATTTTCGGCGGCGCAAATCTTGACTGGAACGTATTCTCCTACGAAAAGTACGAACTGGCTGATTTTGTCGCAACCAGCAGAACCACATTCGCCAACACGACCACAGTCAACCTTGGCTCCCGTTTTGAATATGGCCGTGTTGCCGCAGAACTTGCATTCACAAAGCAGTTCCTGCAGAACCCCTTCGGCAGCTTCTCTACCACCGACGGGTTCGCTGTTGACCTAGGCCTATTCGTTAACTTCTAGTGAAATTTTCTCCCATCATGAAAGTCTGCAGAAATGCAGGCTTTTTTTGTTGTAATTGAAAATCTTTTTATTATTTTCAATGGAAAGAGGAAATTTCTATGCGTAAAAATCTTGGTGCCAAACCCTATCTTTATCCCCAGCCCGTATTGGTTATCGGAACCTACAACGAAGACGGTACGCCCAACGCCATGGTGGCTGCATGGGGTTCCGTCAGCGACATGAACCAGGTCGCCATCTACGTAGCCAACAGCCATAAGACCATGGACAACATCAAGGCACGCAAGTGCTTTACTGTTAGCATGGCCACCGCCGAAAACATCAAGGAAATTGATTTCCTTGGACTTAACTCCGGCCACAAAGTGGCAGACAAGTTTGAAAAATCCGGACTTACCGCCGTCAAGAGCAAGAACGTCGACGCGCCCCTCATTGCAGAACTGCCCCTCACCCTGGAATGCAAGATGGTAAGCTACGCCGAAGAACCGGAACTGCTTTTAGGCGAAGTGGTGAACGTTACCGCCGACGAATCCATCCTCGACGCCGAAGAAAAAATCGACATCAAAAAACTGAACCCCATCTGCTACGATACGGCAGGACATGGTTACTATGCCATCGGCGAAAAGGTTGGCAACGCCTTCTCCGACGGAAAAAACATCAAGTAATCATTTCGCAGGCGAATAAAATTCCGGCCAGCGGCACGATAAAAATCCACACGCCCCGGAAATAATTTTTTAGGTCCGCGTCACTCATGGTAGAATGATCTACCAGCGAAACAAACAGATACCAAAGCCCTATATAGCCCCACCAAGTGTGGGGCGTTTTTATGATATACTGCAAAAGGAAATAGCCAACGGTAAATCCTACCACAGTAGGAGCCACCGCAATCAAGGCATGCTGAACCATCTGCATGGGGAACGGCCCCCGGGCACAATAACTCACATGCCCTAGGCAACCATCCTTGTTTTCGAACATGCATACATCCGTCACCTTGGCCCCAGTAACGACCGCCAAAATCAAGTGCGACGTCTCATGAATAAAAGTCCCCGGGAAGGTCACGAAATTCACAAAGGCATACGCAAAATTCACGCTGATCATTCCGAGCAATTTTATCTGGAGACGCTCCAAGGCATATAGGGCAAAACCAGCAACAACCGGCACAAAGATAATGGCAACCGCCACCATAAAGCTGACTGCGGCGACGGCACCCGCCTCGTGGCCCCAGCCAAACCAGGAAATAATTTGATGCATCGAGGGTACGTTAAACATAAAAAACCGGAAGCCTAAATATCCAACAGGAAATCTTCCCTATGCAAATTGTTTTCGCGATACGGTTCTTCATCAGGGTAGCCAACAGGATTGCAAAGCAGCAAATGATTTTTTCCGAGGCTGTCCCGAACTACCTTCTTGATGGCGGAATGGGTGTGTCCCGCCTGCCAGATGGAACCATCATCCAGATTACTCAAGAATTTTTCACCTTGAAAATAGAAGTAGGTCGACAGCGGATCCTTCAGATACATTTCGGCCATGCCGAATTCCATGGGCAAAAAATGACTCATCATCACCTTCGGGCGGGCAGCCGTCAAACTGTCCATAATTCCCGCATAATGATTCCAGAGGGCCTCCGTATCATTGCCTTTGTAATTCCAATGGCGACCGTCAAACCAGCGGGTAGACCAGATCATCTTATACTCTTCTACAGAAGCATCGGGAACATGCTTGTAGGTAAAATCGCACATGCCCATGCACCCGGCAAAAACATCTACCGTCAAATTTTCCAGCAGGTGAAGGTTTGGAATTTTCGCAGCCTCTTCCAGGTAAAAGGTAATCTTACTTTCGGACGTAGGGAAATCTCGATCCGAACCGAAAACGCCCTCACGTTCACAAATGACATCGTGATTTCCCAGGCATACAAAAACCCGGCTGTACTTCGTCGCGATAAACTTCAGAAATTCGACGTAGGTAAAATAATTGTTGGCAATGTCCCCTGCGATACAGCAAACATCCGCCGGCAAAAAATTCCTGTCGAAAAATTCCTGAAAATAGCGATGCAGTAAAGATACGGTCCGTGTCAGGGGCGCGTAAAAATCAATATGCAAATCGCTAACGAAGAAACATTTCATAGGTGCAAATTTACATTTAAAAATTTTTCCTGTTAAGTTGCTTTTTGTTAGATTTCCTGGTCACCATGATCAAGATCCGTTCCGCAAGAATCGAAGACGCCGCCGCGCTACAGGCCATCTACAAACCCTACGTAGAAGACACCGCCATTACCTTCGAGTATGACGCCCCCACCGTAGAAGAATTTGCAGCAAGGATTGGGGGAACGCTGGAAAAGTACCCCTACCTGGTAATAGAACGAGCAGGAGCCGCCACGGGTTCCGACGAGAACAGCACAGAAATTCTAGGCTATTGCTACGCGGGAGTTTTCAAGGGACGAGCCGCCTACAATCGCAGCGTAGAAACATCCATCTACGTAAAGCTTGGCGAACATGGGAAAGGCTATGGCCGAGCCCTGTACAGCGAACTGAATCGCGAACTAAAATCTCGCGGGATTCTAAACGCCTACGCCTGCATCGCAAGCCCCAAACCAGGCAGCACCCGCCTAGATAACAGCAGCCAGAAATTCCACGAAAAGCTAGGCTACACCCTAGTAGGAACCTTCCACGATTGCGCCTACAAATTCGGGCAATGGTACAACATGATCTGGATGGAAAAGATGCTAGGGGAGCATTTGTAGATTATGTTCAAGTTGGGAGGACCGATGAGGATTTTATATGCAATATTGTTATTGTGCGTCAGCGGGTTTGCACGAAACCTACTTGAAAACAACGACTTATCAACTATCGGTTTCTGCTGTTTTGGAGATTGCAAACCTGAACCAAATCAAGAAGACGTCATTGATTCCCTGGTTCCAAGCATATTCAAAAGCTTGCCCACCGTTCAAGAAAAACTGGATCACCCCAAAAACAAATTCACTCCGGTCATCGGGGTTGTCAATCACATAGAAGTGGTAGCACACTCCAGCAAGTGGAACGCCTATTCTTCCCGTTGGGACGACAACCCAGTCCTATGCATTTTTGACGACCCAGATTGGCGATCAAACCGGTCGATTGTCGTAAGCAATGTGGACAACGAAATAGCGGAGCAATTCACCGCATGGGACAACTGGCTAGATTCCACTCAAAGTGTTCTAGAACGGAGGGCTACCTTAGACCAACTGCATTCATTTTCTGATTTAAGATTTATCCGTGACTCACGCGAGGTATTAACCCAACTAATCAAAGTTGGTATAAAAGCCACCTATTCCTACGACACCAATTCTCGTTCATGGAAGGAAGCCGATACAACGGTTTACCTTTACCTGCCCGTCATCACCACCCCCTACTACGTCCCTGCAAAAAACGGGATAGAAAATTCCGTCAATTTACTTAAAAGCCTGATTCATATACCACGAAATTCAAAGAGAGTATTTTTTGGAGACGGATTTTCTCAGCAGGTTTCAACTAATCAGCCCGAGGAATTAGACCCCAACCAACTCAAGGTTCTTCCATACAAATATTCCTTCCGCATCCCGAGAAATCCCATTCCAAAATTGCATCAAGAAATCGGACACCTTATCCGGGAAAAACGCTTCAGCGAAATTTCCAAAGCTATGGATAAAATCATCAATGCAGCAGATTCCACCTACCCCATCTTTGGCTCAGCCCTTACCGATGAAGATTACAAGTGGTTGAATCTTCTTTCTGGAAACGGAATCCGATTGACTCCCTACGATACCTTAAAGTACAGGGAATCTCATAAAAGCCTCCAAGGAGTAGCGAGTAGAGCAATCTCAATACCAGAAATTTATTCCTGGTTAGATAGCGATGGTGCCTACAATGACATTCTAAAAATTGAAGATGACTTTAGCCGTATAATCGCGTTGAATGAATACGCTTTCAAAAAGCGTTCATCAGAAAATCAAAAAGAAAAAATGGCAGCTCTTATAGAAGAGAATTTGGACAAAATCCCCAATCAAGATTTAAGACATTACCTGGTGAAGCGTTACTGGAATCGAGAAGAATATGGCGGTTATTTTTCCTTTGGCATAGGGCCTGCACTTGATTTCCCCCTTGGAGGTCTATCTTCATATATCGACCCCGGAATAGGCGTATCTATGTTCATAGGCGGTGGGTATAAGCAATTTGGTGCCGAGTTCCTTATGCAAATTTTCCCCGATAAGGAGTTAAAAAAACGTCCTGAGCAAATTTCCGAAAATACAAACGACTATATCTACGACAGCTTCGTCATCGGTCTAGATCTTCACTACCGCTATCTCAATACAAAGTATTGGGAAGCCGACGCATACATCGGTCCCACCGTAAATATCAGCAGAATCATAAATATTGATTCCAACAAAAAAGATTGGCCCGTCGATCAAACGTCTGTAGGTCTAGATTTTGGCGGAACTCTAAGCTATTTTGAACCAGGTCATGTATTTGGATTGAGACTTCGCCTAGGCGCATCTACCGAAAACGCAACAAAGGCCTTTGATACATTTTCTCTGAAGCCCTATACCGCCCTGGAAATCATCGTCAAATACAACGCAAAAAATAAGGTTGATTTTGACTGGAGCAAGTACGGGGAATAAAATTCATCCACCTAACTGATCTTCCAGTTCCTTGATAGAGGGCAGGCAACTCTTGAAATCCTTCGGGTAAATTTTCGACAATTCAAATTCTGAAATGGCGATGGGATTGACCGAGCCCTCCAAGGAATACTGCGCAAGAACTTCGTCCTTGTCCTTGCACACCAAAATACCAAGCGTAGGCTTGTCTTCTGGACTTTTCAACAAATGATTCACAGCCACCACGTAAGTGCTAAGCTGTCCAATGTACGCAGGTTCAAACTTCCCTGTTTTCACTTCAACAACCACATAGCAGTGCAACTTGGTGTTGTAAAAAAGCATATCCAGAAATTGTTCCGTTTCACCGACCTGCAAACGATATTCTCGCCCCATGTAGGCAAAACCGCGACCAAGTTCCATCAAGAACATCTCAATATTCTTGAGCAAAGCGTCTTTCAATTCCCGTTCCTCAAAATCGCAACGAACTTCCACAAAGTCAAAGCAATACGGGTCCCGAGTCAATTCACGAGCCAAGTCCCCCTGCTCCTTGGGCAAAGTCGTTGTGAAGTTAGTAACGGCTCTACCTTCACGCTCATACAGGTCTGTATCAAGAAACGTGAGCAACATGGAACGGGACCAGTTGTTTTCAACGGTCTTTTTTACGAAGAAAAGAGCCTTTTTAGGGGAATTTTTACAAGAATCAATAATAAAGCGATGATGTCCCCAAGGGATTTTCTTCAAATCGTCCACAAGTTGTGGACGAATTCGGTTGTTCAAATCGTCAGCAAGTTGCGGACGATTTTGTCCTTCTACATAATCCTTGTACAAATCGTAGAAATACACGGCGTATTTCAGAGTCGTCGGCGAAAAACCCTTGGCATTCGGGATTTCACGGCGTAAATCATCGCTGAGCTTTTTATAGAACCCGCTGCCATAAGTATTTTGGAATTTTTTCTGCTGAATGTCGCGACCCAAGCTGTAGTAAAAGCCAATCAACTCGCCGTTAACAGCAATGGAAGCCTTGATTTGCGACTGGGCATAACGCTTCTTGAGTTCAGAAATCCAGGTAGTGTAAGTCTGTGGCAGATTATTTGGATTTTTTCCGGGCATAGTATCTCCTTTTTTTTGAAAAAAATTTTTCTACAAAACAAAAAAAACACCTGATTTTTTATCAGGTGTTCAGGAGACTTTTCGTAACGCTCGGGATGAACAATAGCTTTTATATAAAAATTGGCAAGGGTTACTTTGTTAAAGATTTGTAAATTCTAGAAAAGGTTTTCCAAAACTTCTGGCAGTTCGTTAAAGTTATGGAGAACGGCGGCAGGGTTGTTGGCAGTGCCGAAACCGTAAGCTGCGTGGATAAAGGGAATGCCCGCAAAGTTTGCAGCAGTTTCATCGCCCAGGGTGTCGCCAACATAAACCACACTTGGCGCGAGATTCGCATCGGCGGCACCCGCGCACAATCCGTTTCGTTCACAGATGGCCTTGATGTTTTCGCCCTTGCTTTTGCCAGTGCGTCCAGACATTTCAAAGTCCTTGAAGTACTTCTGCAAATTGCAGGATTCCAGAAAAGCTTCGATGTACCCACAGGGGCAATTGCTGACGATGAACAACTCGTATTTCGCGTAAAGCTGAGAAAGCGTTCCGCGGTCCAAATACAACGGTGCGCCATGTTCCTCCAGGTAGGCGCAATGGGCCACGGCACACTGATTCATAACGTCTTCGCGGCGAGACCTTTCCATGTCCGGGAAATAAATTGCGCTGATTTCCTGAAGGTTCTTCCCCATCACATTTCGCAGATCATCTTCAGAAATCACCTTGCCCGTATTGTTCTTCTCAAACACCTGATTCCAAATTATGGTCAGGGGTGCAACGGTATCCCAAAGGGTTCCATCCAAGTCAAAAATTAGGGCATTAGGCATGGGCGCAAATTTAATTATTGCTGCTGCCCCTTAGCGTTAAAGTCTTTTTCGTTCTTGAAATATTTTGGTGTTTCGCCTGGGCGAAGGGCACTACGTTTGCCGATGCGGTTGCCGACGCAATCACCGGCTTTTCCATTGAGAAGCGTGGACTTAATAGCCGTAGAGCCTTCGCCAGATTCGCCGGGCTTCGCATTTGCCACGGGAATAGAATCCGTGGAGACCACGAAGTTATCGTAACGCACGAACACATCTGTGGAGGGCGCCCAGGTGTCATCGTCTCCGCCATGGAATGTAGAGAGATAGAACTCGTCTATTTTCTGGTCCTGGAAATCACGCAAACGCAAAGTATCCAAGTCCAGAGAAAGTTCTCCGTCGAACCAGCTTTGCACAATACCGTTCTTGTCGCCCGTGCCTTCGGTGGAAACAGAATTCATAACCACGCGGGTCACCACACGGTGCCATTTACCCGGCACAAAATGTTTTTGTTCCGCAGTTTCGCCCAGGTTCCATTTGGCGTCATCGCCATAGGTACTCGCCTGATCCACAAAGTACAGATACTGCACCACAGCTCCATTTGCACGCCACATGATGCGGGCGCTCCAGCCGTCACCTACAGAGGGGCGATTTCCGCCAGTATAACATTCACCGCCACAAAGTCCCGGCAGCTTTCCACCTTTCACAAATTCAAAACCAGGCTCGAACTGAATATCGTACGCCACCCACATTTCTTCTGCAGAAACGTTGAGCGGCTGCTTCACCTGCCCGGCGCAGGCGGGGCGCTCGCCCTCGTCATTGGGCCCTACGCAACCCTTTGGGTACTTCAGCTGCAGAACCATCCCGTGCTCTTCATCGTCCTGCACAATCTTTGCATTCTGGCCTCCATTCTGCTCCATGGCATACCAACTGGATACGCCCGCCTTTTTAGGGAAGTCCTCCTGGGCCATCTTATTGGTGTACAGGCCGACAGCACGATTTTCAAAATCCGCAGAAAACACCACATCGGCAAGAACTGACGTAGCGAAAGACAAGATAAATAGACTGATTCCACTGACAAATCTCATAACGCAGCTCTATTGCGAAGACTCACTCCCCTGAAAATACAATCTTTTCGAGGGAAGTGATCCCGCAGATTCAATGAAGCGCAATGCTACTTCGTCAAATATTCTGCAAAATTGAAGCTGTTCAACGAATCAAGCATTATTCCTTCGGGATAATCCTCCATGTTGAACCTCTTCAGCTCCTCCCGGCAAACTCCTGCAAATTCCTGGGCCAGATTATTAAGAATCTTTTCCGCCTTTGCTACAGGCACCACACCCGCACACTCATAATTCATGAAGAAGTCTTCGGATTTGGCGAAAGTTTCAGTTGCCCTGGCTACAGAGCAATCCCCTTCAGACACCATCTCGCCACCAATCCCTTCGCATTTTTCCTGGAAGAAAAGACTATCCCGCTGGCAATGATCCTCGAACAACTCCATGGTCTCGTATACACTGACACCGAGGTAGACCAATTCCGGATTTTTCACATCATTCACAAATTCTTCATTCTCTGTATACAGAAAGTTTACGGATACGGAAAACTGCAACTCGCCTCGGCCTATACCGGCGTTATGGTAGTCCAGCCAATAGTTGTTGAGACCAGGAACTTCAATAAACTCCAGTCGCTTATGGGGAAACACGTCAGCCGGACTTCCAACAAAGCACACCTTCAAATCGCCCAAACTAAAACCATACACACCCACCAGGGTATCCATACCCGCTTCGTAACTCTCCTGGAACGAACGACATCCATCCACATACTGCTTGCGATAGGCGTTCCATACAGCGGCCGTATCTATCATGTCCAGCTTCAAAATGCAGGCATGTTCCTGTTCATGGAATTGACCATGCCTGGTTTCGCAATCCTTGCCGAATTCCTCATGATATCCCGAGGTCGTGTCCAAAGAGCCTCCAGATTCCAATTCGTAGATTCGCTCCACAACAAACCAGTTCTTATCCTTTTTCACAAGTTGCATAGACTTGTCACTATAACCCTGCCCGTGAATTTCAACCTGGAGAACTTCCTTATACTCCCCATCGCTAAAATTGCGGACCTCACAAGAACCCACGCGACTTACAAAATTATAAAGGACTTCGTATTCCGGACCATCATGCCTAATGCAGGGGAACGAATCCGCGTCTCCTTCAAAATACTCCTTTTCAGCATCATCCATCTCCACAAAGGAATACTTATCGGCATTTGGAAGTTCGGCGGATCCACCCGCCACTTTTTCGCTGGAACAGGCACAGAGCATAGACAACAGAGCGCCATAGATATACTTCTTCATTTTTCACCTCCTATTGTATTGCGGGTCAGCGGAAAAAACTGCAGGTTCAAATGATAGACCTGTTCAGCAGAATTCTTCTCGGTGGCAATGGCCACCACCTTTCTCCGCAATTCCTCTATTTCACCAACAATTTTTTCGTAGTCCTCTCGGTCGATACCCACGGTGACACCCGAAATATTGCGTTCTTCAACAGAGACCTTGTCCATGGACTCCTTGGCAAAGTCACTCATTTGCTTATGCATGGAGCGCACCAGCATAGGTAGGGCCGCAGCCGATGCTGCCACAGACTTGTTGGTCTGGCGATAACCTTCCCCATCCTTCTCCAAGAACCCCGCTTTAACCAGGAAACTCAAAGTCTCGCTAACCTCGGCGGCTGTGATGGACGGTATGCACATTTTGGCCATTTCCAAAGGCTTCGCCCCTGGCATCATGGGAGCCAGTTCCCGGATCACGGTATTTTTCCAGGATTCATAAAATGCGTAAGCCTCCCCTTCCAGCAGGCGCACCCTATGGGCTCCAGCGATATCGCACATTTCCTTGTAGGCATTCTTTTTATCGGAATCCTTCTTGGCTTGGCTGAACATCACCAGGGAACGGAAGTACACACGTTCAATCCCTACGAAACCCATGACGGATGCCACACGCTCCACACTGAGGGGAGAAAGACCGCTCTTACCTTCGCACACCAGCTTGATGAAATTCGGCGAACTGAAACCAGCCCGCTTGGCAAATTCCCGCCAGGTGAAAGCGCCGGTCCTTTTGCGGTCTTCGTAGAAGTCCTGCATGTACTGACGGTAGTCCTCGTATTCAATTATGGATTTCAGCATGACGACAAATTAACTTCGTTATTTTACCTCGTCAATAAAAAAATTATACAAAATTAATCTTTTTACACAAAATTCACGCTTTTTATAGCTTCTATACAAAAAAATTAAAGTTTTACTATACAACAGTATTCACCATATAGGTGTTCAAGGCAAGCTCAATGCCCTTTTGAGTTTGACAAGCCGTTTTAAATTTGAGTACCTTTGAGAAATGCCCAAACGTACTGGTGTAGCAGACCTGCCTCTGCGCCAAGGTGGACAACACTGCCGTACAGGATGGGTTCCAGCTTTACCAGCATAATTTCATTGTGACCGATGAAGGCGACTGGGCGGTGGTTCAGCAGGGCTATTGCGAAAATTCCACAAGCAAGGTTCATAAGGTCCCTCAACAAGAAATGTGGACTCTATTGAAAATATATTTTTGGACCATGGCGTGATTTAATAAGAGGATAAATCATGCTTTCATATTCATTGTTAAATGATTTCCAAACCGAGTGTCGCAAAAACATGTTTACATGTTTTTATGACCGAGGTGCAGAATCAAAATGACGAAGTCATTTCATTCCAGAATCGAGGAAAAAACAATGTCTAGAGTCCATTACAATGAAGAAATGAAGCTGCAAACGGTCAAACTCGTCCTGAAAGGCGAAAAGTCTACAAACCGAGAGTCGCGACCGTTGCAAGCTTGCTTGCAAAAGGTCATGACCGAGGCGTAGGACTTTCTGGAAAAGTCCGCAAGTCGAATATCATAAAATAGACTTTTTTCATTAATTCACCTCCTAATGGTCATTGAATACAAACTATTTTTCCTTATTCAACAACAAAAAACATCGTTTGGCGCGCAAATATAAAAACATTTTTAATTGCATACAACTTAAAAAAGATTGTTTTATTCATGATGCTTCAAAAGCGTTAGACAATTTGTTATCTTTTCACGAAAATCAAACATGTCATCTATTATGAAAAATCTTCTTTCAGTAGTCCTTATTCTTCTCACACATACTATTGCGCAGGCCGAATCTATCAGGAATGCCGATATTACAATCTGCGAAGTCATTAGTCATGCAGGTTTCGCAATAGTTGACGAAAAAACATTCAATGAAGCATTCAGTTATCTAAAAGATTCGTCCTTTACACAACTGAGTTTCACAGTAAATGTAAGTGGAATGATAGACTCTGTATACGAAAAGTATGATCGTGTACATGATATGAACAACACAACTACATCTGTTCCTATAATAGGAATCGTTGATCACAAAGTCACAACCGTAAAGGCTGTAAAACTGAAGAATAGCAAGCTAACCTTGCCCAAAGGCAACGATTCAACAATGGTAAGGCGATTTAAGTCGGACCTTGTCTTTATTCCCAGTAAAATATCCGTTACGCCAGGTGACATCATTGATATTAAAAATTACGGCGCTCTACTGAACGACACCTGTTACGTAGGAGAAACAACACAGCAAAAGGCGCTCGTTTACGGAGAATACTCTCTATCGTCCACACCATCTTCCCTACCAGCCAACAGTCATAAAAAAACAGCTAAGGTTATTTTGCATCACAATCGTGACGCCCAAGGCAAATTTTCAAAAAACGACTCCAAGTATTCAGTAAAGTTTTAACACCATTTTTTAGGAGGATAAATGATCAATGTAAGTAAAATAATTGCCACCTTTTTTTTCGCAATTGGCGTAGCTGTCGCATCCGAAAGTTTTGGCGGCATCGGCATTTCGTTTCAAAAAGAGAATGACGGCATCAAAATAGTTGACATTATTCCCAATACACCTGCAGCAGAAAGCAATCTCCAGGTCAGCGACCGGATTATAGCCATTGATGGAATTTCCTTAAAGGGAAAATCCAGCGAAGAAGCAAAACTTATGCTTCGCGGTCCCAAGAACAAGCCCATTGAAGTGACCTATGTCAATAACGGTGAAACCTACTCTACAGTTCTCTCTCGCATTCAAATTACCGTCAAGCCACTGAAAAACATTGAAGACTGGTACGACGGAAAAGAACAATTCAGCACCCACGAAGTCAAGGCCTTTGCTTCCTCTACGGAAAATGACAAGGAACTCCTGGCAGTCCTAAAGAAAGGATCGGTACTCCAGACGGAGGAATCAACTTCTGCAGACAATTTAGATGGCGTATACATCGAAAAGGCCCCAAAAGACGCACCTAAAAACAACAGAAGCGATATAACTAGGCCAGCAGCAAATAGAACACTCAAACGCAACACTATCGCAACATCAACGGCGAAATTGTGAAAAAAGAGACTAAGCACTCCGTAAAGTTTTAATTCCCCGAGAGATTATTTCCAGCGGGAATAGCGTTCTCAACACAAAAAGAGCTAGGCTTCTTGGCTTAGCTCTTTTCATACAGTTTCGTCGGGTTAGTTGCGGACGCAACGGACGGAATAACCGTAGTCCTGTGGAGAGGTGGCATCAAGGGTCAGTTCAAGTGCAAATTCTCCCAAAACCGTCTAAATGTAAACTTGGGACAACATTTGGGTAGGATTTAAACATTGAGGGTAAACAAAGTCAATTGGCTTGACACAGTCCCTTCTTTAGTGTACATTTGTATATATGAAAGAAGTCCGTCCTGAAGACAATTCCATATTGCTGTACAAAGATGAAAATGGCAAGACAAACGTCTCTGTCCGTTTTGCCGATGAAGATGTCTGGGTGACTCAGGTCCAGCTTGCGGAACTCTACGAGACGACGCAACAAAACGTTAGTCTCCATATCGACAATATTTATAAGGACGGCGAATTGCCTCGCGAGTCAACTCACAAGGATTTCTTGTTAGTTCGGCAAGAAGGCAAGCGGAATGTTCAACGCGAAATTGCACACTACAATCTCGATATCATCATTGCCATCGGTTACCGCGTGCAATCTCCAGTGGCGACTCGATTCAGGACATGGGCCACAACGCGTCTGCACGAATTTATCCAAAAGGGTTTTGCGCTAGATGACGAACGATTGAAAAATGGCCGCAACCGCTATTTCAAGGAACTACTCCAGCGCATTCGCGACATCCGTTCCTCTGAACGAAATTTTTATCAGCAGGTGACAGACATTTACGCCACCGCCGTAGACTATGATCCCCGTAAAAAGATCACGCTGGATTTTTTTGCAACCGTGCAGAACAAATTGCACTATGCCGTTCACGAGCATACAGCCGCAGAACTGATTTACGAACGTGTGGATAGCGAAAAACCGTTTGTCGGCATGACTAACTTCAAGGGAAATTACGTTACCGAAGAAGATGTAAAAATCGCCAAGAATTATTTATCTGAAAAAGAATTACAACGTTTGAACCTGATGGTTTCTCAGTTCCTGGATTTTGCAGAATTGCAGGCCCTTGACGAAAAGCAAATGCGCATGCAGGACTGGATAGACGCCCTGGACAACCAGATTGTCATGAGCCAGAGAAAATTACTCGAGGGCAATGGTAAGATTTCTCACGAAGATGCCATGGAAAAAGCTGAACGCGAATACAAGCTCTTCAAGCGAAAGGAACTTGCAAATCTGAAAAGCGACTTTGACAACTTTTTGGAACTTCGCGAAAAGATTGCCTCTTATAAAGCATAGGAAACTTTAGCAGCACACAACCCAAACCTCAATAACTTATCATGCCTAAGCGTACTGGAGTTGCAGACCTTCCTTTGCATACGGGGACTGTTCCCCGTTGGCTTGCCGACCGTATGCGTGATTTGGGCAGGCTCATTGCCGAATCCATTGTGGAGAATTACGGCAAGAAGGAATTTCTGGTTCGCCTAAGTGACCCGCTGTGGTTTCAGTCCTTCGGGGCGGTCATGGGAATGGACTGGCATTCCTCGGGAATTACCACCAGCGTGATGTATGCCCTGAAGCGTGGGCTAAACCCTATTGCAAGGGACCTTGGGATTTATGTGTGCGGCGGCCGCGGAAAGTTTTCGCGGGAGACTCCTACGGAACTGCTGCAGATTGCAGACCAGACCGGCGTGGACGGGAATTACCTGAAGCGCACCAGCTGTCTTTGCGCCAAGGTGGACAACACCGCGGTGCAAGACGGATTCCAGCTTTATCAGCATAATTTTATCGTGACGGATGAGGGCGACTGGGCGGTGGTTCAGCAGGGCATGAATACGGACGCCCGGGCTGCAAGACGTTACCACTGGTGTTCTTCTAACTTGCGATCTTTTGTGGAAGAGCCCCACGCCGGCGTGGTGGGCGAAAACCGCGGGCAGATTCTGAACTTGACTCATCAGGAAGCAGGCATTACCCGCAACTCCATTCTGGAACTGACTCACGAAAATCCCGACAGGATGATGCGTGAAATTCGTCAGATGGTAACTCCAAGTTCCTCTATGGTGGTATCGCCACAGATGGACTTATTTGCGCCCATTGTCGCGCCGGATGGAACACCTGTTCGCCTCGGTTCCCGCGATCCTATCGTCGCAAATTCTTCCCGGGATTGCATTATGCCCAACCGCCATGAAGTTCGCGCAGAAGATGTGGACCTGAAGCGCCTTGGGGGCGTTCTCGCAACCGCCTACGAATCCGACCCGAAAGATTTTGAAAGCCTGCTGTTAACACCGGGACTTGGCCCCCGCACTTTGCAATCCCTCACTCTCGTCAGCGAAGTGATTAACGGAACTCCTTCCCGCTTTAGGGACCCTGCCCGCTATTCCTTTGCCCACGGTGGCAAGGATGGGCACCCCTTCCCTGTTCCCACCCGCGTTTACGACGAATCCATCCGCGTTTTAAAAGGCGCCATCGAGCACGCCAAAATCGGCGACCGCGAAAAGATGGATTGCCTAAACCGCCTTCACGCAACCCAGCTTGCCATCGAAAAAGACTGCGAACCTCTCGCCGACTTCGACAAAACTATTGATCACGAAAAAAAACACTCCCAGGAGTGGGGCGGAAGAACGGTTTAAGACCTATTTCCATTCAATTGAAATCTTTCTCTTTTTGACAGCACAATCTGTCAAATAAGAATCAATCAAAGTCTGATAAGGAATGCCTTGATCCTTTGACATTTTCTTGAAATACTCAATGGTTGAAGAATTCAACCGAATGGTAATTTGTTTTTTTAATGCAGCCGCATAAGGATTTCTTACAGCCTTCATTTTTTCAAAATCATACTCTTTCTTCATGGTTCATCTCCTTTACGCGCATTCCAATAATACTGAAACTCTTTCTTCGTCGCCTTTCGTGCACTAATGATACGATTGACAATCAAATCATCATCACCATTAACACGTTCCGTATAGACAACAATCAAGGTTCTTAGTTCAGAAGACAATCCTATGAGAATAGAACGATCTTCATCTTTTGAATGTTCTACATCAAAGAAAACTCTAGCATGTTCATCTTCAAAGCAACTCTTGGCTTCTTCAAAAGATACACCATGTTTTTTCTGATTTATCTCATTCTTCTTTTCATCCCACTCGAAATCTATTTCCATAATAGACCTCGATGTATAACTACAATATAATTACATTCAAAAATAAACGCAAGTGCCTGCAATGCGATTGCGGACGCATTTAACTCCTTTTTGAGTATTTTCACTTTTTTCCTGAAGAACGCATTTCCCTTTTGAGATTGATCTCTTGGGCCCTTGTCGAGGACGGACAGCACTTAGGAATTTATTCCTTAGTGCGCATGATCCCCTTTAGGGGAGATATAAAAAAAGATCCCACTCCCAAGAGTGGGGCGGAAGAACGGTTTAAGGAGCGTTCTAGATTTTTTCGTCTGGGGCTTGTCCGTCGTGGGCAAGCCATTTGCATTCCGTCAATTCCATATCCATGAAGGTCGCCTTGAAGGAAGAATCCTCGGGACTGCAAGCGTAAATGCCAAACTGGATTTCGTCGGTAGCTTTCCACATGTGGCAAATTCGCATTTGTGAAAAGTTGGAACCGTCTTCGGAACATTCAATGCAGAAATCATTTTCGCGACGGCTGAAGCGATACCACATGGATTTAATATCGGCACTGATTGCGGTGGTAGCCCAGTCCGAATATCCCATGTTGGTAGCAACACTTCCAAGATGCTGGAACTTTTCATTCTCGTATTCGATGGAAGCCTTCAGCCAGTTTTCGCTATCCAGATACATGGCCACGCCGCACTGATCAAAACGCTTCTTGCTTTCGAAAGAAGTCTTCACGACGAAAGAGAAAAACTTCTCTGCAGTCTTGATCTGAAGAACCGGTGCGTTATCATTTCGGAAATGATAATAGGTTCTTTGCCAAAGGTCCGTATGAGGTTCCGTGATGATTTCAATAACATCATCCGTAATGGAAAACTTTTTCGAAGCCCTAGTCCAGAACCAATCTTTTGCATTAATCTTCATTACTTGTCCTTCACACATCTTACAGAAAGTCCAAAGTCCTTTCCGTAGGGATAAACGGAAGCATCCTTGCGGCCAGCCATCATGTGGACGCCGATTGCTTTTTTGCTGGGCGCGGCATCACCATCCTGCAAGTTTGTGCCATCCTGCGACACACCCTCTTCCGTGGCGCTCCACAGATAAGCGTACATTGTTTGGCGATCGAAGCGACCGCGGTAATCGCGGAAACCCGAGGGCGTTGCGTTAAAGCCGTACTCGTCGGAGCCGTTACCGTAATGGTTCCAGCCATCGGCGGATTTCAACTTGACTGCGGCAGAATCGCGGCCACCTACCGATTCAAATAGTAGATCGAACTCCTCGGCAGTAGGCAAGTGCCAACCGGCGGGGCAGACGTTCTTCGCCACATCCCAGTTATAAAATCTGCCGTACTTTCTACAATCATAACCAAAGCGGGTATAGCACCAACTTTCTTCCGCGGCAAAGCTCAGGTTCTCCGCCATCCAAACCTGGGAACCAATTTTTACCGTCCTGTATTCCTGATTATCTCGGGAATCTTTTAAGATGTCCTGCGCAAATACTTGCAAACTCATCAGAAGGAATACAAATATGCCAAAGCGAAATTTCATCATCAGATATTAAAATAAAAAAAGCCGATGCCGATTTTCATCGGCATGACTTCAATCATCAGGAACATGAGCTTTTATCAACGATTCAATCGGACCGTTCGCCTAATTCCATCAGCGGATTGCAGCAGGTAAACGCCCTTGTTATACCCTGCAGTCTTCAGGCTCGTTTCAAAAGCGGAGCCATCCACGCGGACACTGCCAAGGACCTTGCCCATCAAATCAAAGACTCGGTAATTCTTGGAAGCAGCATTCATTGCATAGCTACGGATAATTCCAACACTGGAATCAGGAGGAGTGATGGGATCATCGGGTATAGCGAACGTAATGTGATCGATATCCATCCAGCTGCCCGTTACCGTGAATCGCAGGACATGTTCACCTTCGGTGAGGTTCACGCCACTGGCCGCAGTAACACTGTTGAAATCATCGTAGTTGTCTTTGCCCTCATTCTTGGGGACCGCAATGGATTCCGTAATGTCCTTGCCATCCATGGAAAGCTTGAAACTGGAAGTATTGTTGGCGGAAGCTACGGAAGCAAATACATCGTACTTGCCGGTTTCTGCAACCTTCACCGTGTATTCCAGCCATTCCCCTTCCTGGTTGTAGCCCACCACAACCTTGTCGCCTTTCTTATAAAGGTCAACGCCAGTATCCTTGCGGTAACCGCTGTCGCCGTGATTTTCAGAATCGTTATCCTTGTAGGAATCGTTACCGGAACCTACGCCGGGAATGTCAAAATCTTCCGCCTGGATTCTTCCGGGAATAGTCGCCGCCACACCTTTAAACGGCTGCTGAGGCATTGGCTCGACAGGAGCACGGTTCATATGTTCCAGCATCACCTTAGCGTAACGCTTGCCAAATTCAATGTAACCGGCGCGGTTAAAATGATAGCTATCGCCAGCGCTTCCAAGACCAGATGAAGAAACCGGCCAGGCATTATCCATCACCTTGGTAATGCGCTGCACCTGACTTGTGCTAAAGCCCCTGCAGCAGCCATCTTCACGCATTTCGCCAGCCAGCAGCGGCACGGTATCAGAACTGAGTCCAAGATCGGTCAGCATGTCATCGCGAATTTTCTTGAGGTCTTCGGCCCAATGGTTATTGTTCCAGTCCGATTCACCCTGGTGAACAATGATACCCTTGATGACACCATCCTTCTGGGCAATCTTTGCAAGGTCTATAATTCGCTTGTACAAATTGCTATCGTAAGCCTTGGCCCAGTTAATAATCCAGTTTTCCTTTTGACGATCAGGATCTTCGAGATAAGCCTGCCAGTTGTCCTTATCGAACAACTTGAGTGCAGTACCACCCACAGCAACTGAAATAATTCCAACGGTTACATCGGGCAAGGAATCCACCAAGGTGCGGCCAAAATAATCTGCAACAGAAATGCTGGGAGGATTATCGCAGTTTGCCAACTGGGAAGTTGCATCGGTCCAGACACCCATGGTGCGACCCTTTGCGGGGCAATCCATAGAAGGCAAAAGTTTAAATCGCGGATAAGGCTTTGTTTCTGGTTCTGCAGCGCCTGCGGCACCCGCCATATTGGACTGGCCAAAGGCAATGTAGATGTGGAAATTCGGATCGGGCGCAGCACTCGCCAAAGTGGCCGCCGCAGCCAAGGACAAAATCAATTTTTTCATATTGGTACCCATACAACCCTAAGATACCCTTTTGCGCGACCAAAATGCCCATATATATGGAACTTCTCCTGGACAAATTATCCACGAGGTCCGGCACTTTTCAAGGGACATATTTTTTATCATTGTGCAGGATGAAAATTTCAGTTCTTATAGACAATCGTAAATTTTCGGGAAATCCAGGTGCCAAAACCGAAGTCTGTTCCTGCGACGCATTGACGCCGGAATGGGGACTCTCCGCATTCATTGAATTCAATGGTCATCGAATTCTTTTGGATACCGGAGCGTCAGCAAACTTTGCAGAAAACGCAACTGCACTGGGAGTAGATTTAAGCACCGTTGACGCAGGCGTTCTAAGCCACGCCCATTATGACCACGCCGGTGGCATGGAAGATTTTCTCAAGGCAAATGACCACGCCTGTTTTTACCTGCGGGAAGGTGCCGGCGAAAACTGCTACAGCAGGCACAAGTTCCTCAAGCTGTTTTCCTATCAGAAATATATCGGCATACACCGCGGATGGCTCAAGCGCTACAGCGAACGCATCAAGTTTGTGGGCGGATCTTCTCGCGAAGCCGCGAGTAGTCCCACGGAAATCCTGCCGGGCGTTTTTCTGGTAGGTCACAACGACACAATATTCAGCGCAGAAAACCGCGCCGCCATCGCTGCCCGCAACGGTCTCTCCATCAAGCTGAACGGAAAATACATTCCCGACAGTTTCAATCACGAACAGAGCCTTGTCTTCGACACTCCTCAGGGCCTGTTCATCATGAACAGTTGCAGCCACGGCGGAGCCGACAACATCGTGAAGGAAATTCAGGCAGCCTTCCCCGGCAAAAAGATTTACGCAATCTTGGGCGGGTTCCATCTTTACAAGACTCCCGATTCCCGCGTACGCGACTTTGCCAACCGCCTCCGTGAACTGGATGTCCAGAAAATTTATACAGGCCACTGCACTGGCGATCGCGCCTACGAAATTCTGAAGGACGTTCTCGGAGACCGCGCAGAGCAAATGTACACGGGCTTGGAAATAGAAATTTAGCCTTTCGGCTACACTCAAGGATATGGATCCTTCACTACGTTCAGGATGACGATTTTAAACAAATAATCAAAAACAATACTATCTTATTGAACATGAAAAACGAAAGTATTTCCCTCGAAAATCTTGAAAACATCAAGGGCAATCCCAAGGCCCTTTTGCCTATCGCCATCTTCCTAGTGCTTTATCTTGGACTTGGCATCACCTTTGAATACGTCCTGAAGGTCCCCATGGGCTTCTACAACATCCCCATTGTAGCTGCTTTCCTGATTGCCATTTTTGTGGCTTGCATTCAGAACCGCAAGTTGAATTTTGACAAGAAGATGAACGTGATGGCAGGCGCACTTGGCGACCGAAACATTTTCCTCATGATTCTGGTATTTTTGTGCGCGGGCATTTTCGCGGGAATCCTCGGCCGCTCCAGCGCATCCGCCGCAGCCTACCTGCTTTTGGATTTCATTCCTGCGCAATTTGCAGTCGTCGTCCTATTCGTGGTAGCAGCATTCGTCTCTACCGCCATGGGAACGTCCGTCGGCACCATCGCAGTGGTCTCCCCCATCGCCATTGAAGTGGCAGGAGCCGCAGGATTCGGCATTCCCTTCTGTGTGGCGTCCGTCATTGGAGGCGCCATGTTCGGCGACAACCTTTCATTTATTTCCGACACGACCATTGCGGCAACCTCCACACAGGGCGTCGCCATGAAGGAAAAGTTCAAGGTGAACTTCTGGATAGCCCTGCCTGCCGCCTTGGCAGCCATCGTGATTATTACAGCCATCTCCTTCGCCACCGACGCCCACGAAGTAGTAAGCGCCGACTACAAGCTGATCCAGCTGATGCCCTACGTTCTTGTTCTGGCATTGGCTTTGACTGGCATTAACGTGTTTGCTGTTTTGCTGGTGGGCATCGTCGCCGCAGCCGCCATTATGGTAGGTAGTGGTAACCTGAATTTCGTAGGTCTGCTAGGTAACATCGGCAATGGAATTTCCGGCATGTACGAAACCATCATGGTAGCCGTTTTGGTCAGCGCCCTCTGCGGACTTATCCGCATTCACGGTGGCTTTGCCGCATTGCTGGATTTCATTCACAAGGTATTTAAGGGTCACAAAAGCGGTCAGCTGGGCGTAGGCCTTCTGGTCAGCGCCATGGACGTAGCCACTGCCAACAACACCGTAGCCATCGTCATGGCGGCTCCCATCGCCAAGCAGATGAGCGACGAATACAGAATCTCCCCGCAAAAGACCGCCTCCCTCCTGGATATTTTCGGATGCATTTTGCAAGGTCTGCTCCCCTACGGTGCCCAGATGCTGGTAGCCCTTTCCGCCATCGCATCGGCAGCAACCGCAAATACCGCAGCCGGCGCAGTGGTCAACGGTGTCGAAGCAGTGGTCAACGGTGTCGAAGCGGTGAACGTCAGCGCCTTCGACATCATCCCCTACATGTTCTATCCCTTCCTGCTCTTGATCAGTGTGCTGGCCTTTATCGCCATCTCCCCCAAGAGAAAGAAGAATGTCTAAGGCCGCTTTTCGCGCGATCCTGGCAATTCCACATTGGAATAGCGATTTGCAGCACTCCCCCTTGCGTCCACGAACATTCTGCCGTATATTATGGACATAGACCGGATGTTAACCGGAACGCGGGGCCTGCGGGACCTGCTGAGATAGAAACGAGTCGGCCCTTCGGCGCCGACCGTTTTTTTTTGGGACTTTTTTCAAAAATAGGTTACTAAACAAGCGTTTTAATACGATTTAGTAACCCCAATTTTAGTTTATTCAAAATGAGAACCACATTCACGAGCTATTTTACAAGGTGCACAGGTTACTACTATCTATTTTTTATCCTTTTTAGTAACCCCAAAAACGTATTTTTCCTCATCAAAGTAGATAAAATAATTAATTTATACAAAATAAAGGTTACTAAATGAACTTTTCTTGCCCATTTAGTAACCTCAAAATGAAAATCTGACTTTTTAAAATCGCTTTTCGAATTTAGCGAATGGCACGAAGCCTTGTTCCCTCGCGGGGCTATTTCTTCTTGGACTTTTTCTTGGCGGCCTTCACATTGGCGAGAGCGGCTTTCAAGGCTTCCTTTTCGGCCTGCTGTTCTTCGGGAGTGGGCTTGGTATCTTCAACCAGACGGTCGGCCCATTCATCCCAGAAGCGGCAACGTTCGCCGTCCAATTTCATCTTGGCGAATTTGACGGGTTCCGTTTCTACAGCCAGAGTTACAACAGATTCCTTGTAAGCCTGCGGGAGGCCAGAAACGTGAGCCATGCGCTGCTTCAGTTCCGCCACAGTAGCGTCAAGAATTTCTACGCCAAAGCGACGTTCAATGTAACGGCGGGTAATGAAGCCCATAGACATAAAGTAGTCGCCCTGGTTTCCTTCGGCAAGGTAATTGCGAACGCGAAGTTCCTTGAGAGCCAAGACCGCTTCTTCGTAAGGCGGCAGACGGGGAGCCGCACCCTGCTTGCGTAATTTCTTGTGCAGGAGCCAGCCAGCCACCACCAGCAAGATGGCACCAAGTACACCCAGCAAAATATACAGCCACTGAGGCAGGCGGGGGTCAGCCATGGGGTCTTCCACTTCCAGGATGTCCTCTTCTTCGCCGGTGGTGCGGGGAGCAACCTTCACGGCCACGGGGTCTGTATTGGTGCGCACGGTATCGCTACCCACAACAGCCAACACCTGCTGGGGAGCGATCATGAAATCGCCGCCGACAAAAGTGTTCAACGTTGCAAGCCAGGTAAATTTTGCAGTGCCCTTGGGCATACCCTCGGTAATACGTTCATTCTTCATTTCCTTCACTTCGAAGCTACCGAGATTTCCTACGAAGCTGGGCAAATCCACAATGGCGTTTTCGGGAGCGGTCACGGAGATTTCGTAATTGAACATATCACCGATAAACACCTGGGCGTTATCCACGTTGGCCTTGACACTTACATCGAAGGCGAAACTCCAGGAAGCCACAAGACATACCAGCAGGGCAATCAGCGAAAAACGACGTACCAAAATAATGTTCTTCATAAAAATTAGCGTTCCAAAACCGCGATTTCAATATTCTTCAAGGAATATACAAAATTTCGACTATGGCAAGCCAACCCAAAAATGTGGACTCGGGAAAGAAAAAGCTAGATTGAAAGAACTACGTTATGAATGGATCTGTTTTCAAGAAGCTGGCAATTGCGCTATTGGGCTGCACCCTTTTTTGGGGAGTGCCCGCCTGCGCGCAGACAGATTCTACGCAAACGGATTCCGCCCAAACAGCCACGGTCCAGACCGAGGCGGCCATTGACTCTAGCTTTCGAACCAGCGTAAACCACAACTTTACCTGGGCAGCCTTTGTACTGACTCACAAGGCGCTCCGCAATTCGGAATCCCTGCACAATTGGCCGTTCTTCCCGCTGGCAACCCCCATTGCCTGGAACAGCGATTTCCGTGCCGAAAAGGATCTGGGCAAACTGCTGACTTTGAAAGGAATGGTGGGTTCAAACCTGAGCATCATGGACCTGGGATTCAACAGCGACATTACCCTGGAAGCAATCCACTTGTTGGAGCTGGGCATATCCGCAAACATCCATTCCTCCTTCAACTACGGAAGTTACGCCACCTTCATGGGCGTATACAATGCTGAGGAAGGTGCGTTTGACAGGGATATGTTCATGACGGCTTTTTCCTACGGAATCAAATACCGAGTAGGCGCCACCATTCCCTTGATCGCCTTTTTGCCCAGGAGCAAATGGACCAGGATTGTATTGAGGCCAAACGCCAACTGGACCTTTACCAAGTACACCAATGCCGAAGAGGGTGAAATCTGGAAATGCGGTTCGGAGTATTCTGCAAACGGATACCGCTACCGGTATGGAGGAACATTAATTTATATGTTGCCATTCCAGCGATTCCCCATGCTCATGGTCAACGCCGGTGTAGGCGGATTTTTAAGGTCCACCAAATTTGACGAAGTTTACGATGGTTATGATCCCTACTTCAAGACCTTTAGCATCATGCCCATGCTGAGCATAAAGGTTAACGAAAAATGGAATGGCATGATCATGGCAAACTTCTCCAGGGATCGCAAATACAGGAATTACCATTACGAAGTCACTGAGGAACTTCTACAGGAAAGAATCGGAAGCGAGTGGGGCACAAAAGTCATCATGGCGACTTTTTCCCGAAAGTTCTAGGGGATCGACTAAACGCAAGCGGCCAAGCGATTTGGAATCTCACCTAGGCGAGACTTTGGCAGCCCGACGTTTAACGGCCCAGCAGTCTTTTCTTCCGCAACGCTGCAGACGGATGTTCACGATAAATTAACGAAAAAAGAATCGTATGCGGAATCTCGCAAGAGGCAAGTTCGCGCAGCGCCTTTTTAGCCACCTGCTTGTCAGTCGCTTCCAGAGCATACTTGTCGCATTCGTATTCCTGATTCCAGCAATAGAAATGGAACAGCACGCGGCCAGGAACCGCCACCACATGGAGCCAGAGGATAGCCGCCCACAGAGGCAAACCGTAGCGTCCCATCAGCATGGCCAACAGACCCACCGCAAGCATAAGCACCGCCACCTTGAAAAGGTTCCGCAAAACACTGTGGTGATAAACACCGTGAGCTTCTTCATGGAACTTCACGAAGTTCCCGACCAGAGGTTCCTTGCGGCTTTCGGGCAATGGTACAATATCGTTCACCAGAGGAATCAGGCGAAGCACCCCAAAGGCGCCAGCCTTCACCTGCGTCAGGCGGGCTTCACGCACTTCGAGAACAGCACGGGCCACCACCTCCACAGCAAGCAAAATCCAGAGGGCCACCATCATGGGCTAGACCTCAAGCTTTGAAACTTTAGCCACAGAGGTAAGCTTACGCAGCTTCTCTTCGACGCGGGCCTTTTCCCATTCCGTAAAGCCCTTGTCCACAGGATGGGCATCGTCGTAGTCGTCAAAGATTTCGCGACCGCGTTCGTTATCCTTGTCAAGACCGTGAGACACGCGTTCGAACCAGTCCTTTTCTAGCTGGCGGTAACGCTTCAGAAGATCTTCCAGAGTTTCGGGCAGGGGCACCACACGGACAACATCCTTGTTGGTTTCAGTTTCCGTCATAATCAGGCGGCGCAGTTCCTTGACCGGCTGCATCTGCAAATTGGCATCGCCCGCCACAAAGTTGATGATGGCATCCAGGACGTAACGTTCCAGATATTCCGCATAAGTATGCAGAGCCTGCTGACGTACTCGTTCACGCAAAAAGTTTTCGCCAAGGCCATCGATATGTTCCTTGGTGTAGACATCGCGAATAGTGGACACCTGCAAACGGCAATAGGCATCGTAAACATAGCGCACCGTTTCGGGGCTAAAGATGCTATAGAATCCGACAGGAATAATACCCTTGCCGCGAACGGAATACTTATAGGCATTACGGTCCAGGGCGTAGGCATTGCGGGCATAGTTCCAGCCCGGTACAATTTCGTTCAGGCGTGCAGGCACACCCATAAGCTGCGGATCGCCGGGGCGCACCAGGGAGAAGGGGAACTTCAAACGCTGGGGCATGGTGGTCACGCCGGTGGCAATCAACGAAAACGGTGACTCGCGATAGTTGGCGGGGAACTTGATGTTCACGCCCAGGCCAAAGAACATCCCCTGACCAGGCATCACTTCCTGATCGGGCATGCGGCCGGTATGGTTACTACCCACGTTGGCGCCATAACCCAGGTTGCCGCAACCATCGGGCCAGAGAGCAGCAATCAACAGGGAATGGTGATGCATCTGGGTCATGGGACCCATATAGGAACTGTTGACCTCACCCTCTTCGATATGGCAGCAGGGGGCGATAATAGAAGACTTGACGATGGCCTTGCAAGCCACCTTCACGCGGTTCATCAGAACGGATCCCTGAACTTCGGCACCGGTGTGGATGGTAACGCCCATCTGCACATTGGAGTTTTCAAGAATCACGGAGTCATAAACGTGGCTGGGATCTTCCAGAGAACTGAGCACCACAGAATTTCTGATCTTGGAAGCGCCTTCGATACGGGCGTGGGAACCAATCCAGCTGTTACGAATGATATTGGTATTGCTTACGACAGCGCCCTTACCCACCAGACCAAAGGGAAGATCCATCTCTTCGCGGTAGGCGGCCAGCTGTTCGGCAAAGGCCTTATTCACTTCGGCATCGGCCTTGTGGAAAAGCTGGGCATCCACAAGGTCCATGGTAATTTCCGGGAACACCAGAACAGAGCGGCCACCCATCTCGTTACCCACAGACATGGACGAACCGATTTTATAGCTGATCTTTCCACTGCTAACAATGGAACCTACGTTGTGTATGACAGCGCTACTGCGAACAAGAACGTTACTAAGCATGGCCACCTTATAGATCAGCGCATTCTCGATAATGCAACCATGGACCATGCTGTCATAGACACCTGTCGGGAACGAAACGTCACCCGGGAGCAACAAAGTTCCAAAAAAGCGGGGCAGGTACACCTCACCTACAAAAATGGACCGATGAATACGACCGGCATCGAAATCCGGTTCCACCATCACCTTATCCCAAGATTCAGAACGGTTGCCGTTACCTTCCAGAATCTGAATTTCTTCGGGAGTCAACGGGCGATATTTGGAAGTGGCTGCCTTAATTGCCTTGAAGTTTTCAACGGCAGCAGCCAAAACACTATTCTTCAGCACTTTTTTCAATTTCAACAGTCGTTGCATGGCACAAAAATAGCCTAAATTTGTGCCGATGATGAAAGACCTGCTATTCAATTTGATTGGAAAACACAAATACGATATTTCTATCTACACAGAAGAAATTTTTGAAAGACGTTGCCAAGAAGAAATTATCCGTAGCGATGAGGATAACAGTTCTTTCGTGTATATCGAATTTGACTTCGAAACCGTTCGCAAGGAACTGGGCAGCGACGAAGCCAACGATAAATTCTGGGAAGTCTTCCTAGCCTCCCTGCACAAGAGCAATCGCGGAAGCGACATTATCGGTTTCCTGGAAATGGGATCCGGACTAGGCATGCTCTTGCTGGATTCTAAAATCGAAGGCTGGAACAGAGTGAGGGGCCGTATCGAACAGATGGGATCCACCATGGGTTTCAATCAGGTCAACAAGCTGCTGAACAGCGTCGTAAAGCCCATCGTTTACCCAACCTGCATCCAGGTTTCTGGCGACACGACCACCATGAATGTCGTCAACGCAGATATCACAGGTTAAGATGGTCCAGAAAGTTCTTGTCATCGGCTCAGTCTATCCCCGCTTTCATGAAGACGCCGAAGTCCCCTGGCTCCGAGCCTCTATCGCCCACTTGAAAGAAGCGGGCATCGACGTACAAGTACTTGCTCCTACATACAAAGGTCTGAAGAGCCACGAAATTGACGGCGTGCCGGTCAACCGATTCCGCTACGCCCCCAAGGACTGGGAAATGCTGACCCACGAAGAAGGCGCCCCCAGCAAGATGGCCTCCAAGCCCTGGCTGCAGCTTCTGGCAATTCCCTATATCATCAGCGGTTTCTTCCGCTGCATCAGCCTTTGCCGCAAGTGGAAACCGGACGTGATTCACGCCCACTGGCCCTTCCCCCACGCCTACATCGCCCTAGGCGCCGCCAAGCTTTTTAGGATTCCCCTGGTGCTGAACTTTCATGGTGCGGAACTCCTTCTGATCCGAAAGAAGAAATGGGTGAAGCCCCTATTGAAATTTGCAATCGGTCAAGCGCAAGCTGTTTTTGCCAACAGCAGTTTTACCGCAGGCAAGATCAAGGCCATCCGCAACGTGAACGTGGAATGGAGCCCCTACGGAACAACGCTTGGTTCAGACGAGAGGGACGGCAAGCCCGAGAATCAGATGCACCCAGTCAGCGGAAAGTTCAAGATTCTTTTCGTGGGTAGACATATTGAACGTAAAGGGATCTGCTACCTGATCGAGGCCGCCAAACACTTGCCTGCAGACAAGTTCGAAATCCGTATCGTCGGAGTAGGCGACCTGACCGAAGAACTGAAAAAGCAGGCGGCTCTGTTAGACGAGAGCGCAGGTCAACACTGCGACATCATTTTTACAGGTAAGCTTTCTCCTGCAGACCTGGAAGCGGAATACCGTAACGCCAATGTCTTTACCCTACCCGCCATCGTAGACCACAAGGGTGACACCGAAGGTTTGGGTGTGGTATTGATCGAAGCCATGGAACTGGGACTCCCTATCGTGGCAAGCAACGTAGGCGGAATTCCCGACGTAGTTGTAGACAACGTAAGTGGTCTGCTAGTTCCGGAAAAAGATCCGGTCGCCCTGGCCGACGCCTTCAAGCGACTGGCTGCCGAACCCGAACTGGTCCAGAAACTCCTTGCAGGTTCCCGCAAGCGAATCCAGGATTGCTTTACCTGGGACGGCATCATCCAGAGACAGATTGCCGTTTACAACAAAGTCATTAAATAATCAATAAAAGTTAGACGTAACAGGCCGGCTTTCTAAACCCTTCTGTCAAGTTCTTGATCAGGAGCTTCACGTCGATGGGCTTAGCCAGGTGACCATCCATACCAACCTCAAGAGCCTTCTTCTTGTCTTCTTCAAAGGCATTTGCAGTCATGGCATAAATGGGGATGTTGGCCTTCAGGCGGTTTTCCATATTCCTGATAACGCGGGTTGCCTTGTAGCCATCCATGTTGGGCATCTGGATATCCATGAGGATCAGGTCGTAGTAGCCCATTTCAGACTTACCCAGAGCATTGACACACTCGACACCGTCTTCCACATGATCCACCAGCAGGCCAAGGTCTTCGAGAATGGTCCTGGCGATTTCGGCGTTGAGTTCGTTATCTTCCGCCAGAAGGATTCGCTTACCCTTGAAGTCCATGTTATCTTCGTTCTGGCCAAGGCGCTTTTCCAGGAACTTTTCCGGAGAATCGATAATCTTGTGGGTGTTGATGACACGGAATGTGGTACCCTTTCCAAGTTCACTTTCCATCTCGATCTGGCCACCCATCAGGTCCACCAGCTTCTTCACGATAGACATGCCGAGACCCGTACCGGAAATACCGCAGTCCGTAGTGTTGCGTTCGCGGGTAAAGGAATCGTAAATCTTTTCCTGGAATTCCTTGGACATGCCGATACCGTTATCGCGGACGGTAGTCACATAGGTGCCGTAACCTTCGCGATCGCAGGGCAATTCTGTAAATTCAAGATGGATCTCGCCACCTTCACCGGTATACTTCACGGCGTTGCTGACCAGGTTCACCATGATCTGGCGAAGCTTGGCGGAATCCGCATACACATACCGGTGCTTGATATCCGATGTGGGATAAATCTTGATGTTCTTTCTCTTCAGCTCACCTTCGATAATGGCGTCGAAACTGTTGGAGGCATCCAGCACATCCATGAAGCCTTCGTCCAGCTGAACCTTTCCGCTATCGATACTGGCAAGATCCAAAACGTTGTTGATAATGGCCAGCAGGTATTCGCCAGAGAAGCGGATCTTCTTCAGGTAGTCCGCCACCACCACCGGATTGTTCACCACACCTTCCATCAGCCTTGCGAAACCAAGGACTGCATTCATGGGCGTACGGATGTCGTGGGACATGTTGCTCAGGAAGTTGGTCTTTGCGATGTTGGCCGCTTCAGCCCTTTCCAAGGCGTCCTTCAACTGCTTCTGTCTTGCGTTCTCGGCTGCCACTTCGGCATCGGTATTCACGTAGCCCACAGAAATTCTAGTGGGAGCTTCGTTGATGGCGTCAAACTTGATGACAATGAAGTTCACCCAGATGTAGTTGTGTTCCAGATCCAGGCAGCGGAACTTGGTAGAGAATCTCTTCTTGTCCTTCAGGCATTCCGTAATGTAATCCCTGCTGCTAAACTTGAGCATCTGTTCAAGATCTTCGGGATGGCAGAGGAACTGCATGGCGGTAACAAAACCATCGTAGAAGAGCGGGGTCCCCTGGCCGGTGAAATCCATAAATTCCTTGGAAGCTTTCTTACCGCCAATGTAAGCGTCAAACTGACCGGATTCCAGATCCACTACCATAAGCTGGTTGTATTCGCTGGCCAGACCGCCAATTGCAGAAATATCGTCTTCCAGCTGCTTTTCCAGAGCCTTCTCCTGCTTCTGGGCACGGGAGTACTGGATACCACGGAATATGGCGCTAGCAATAACGGAAAGAAGTATCAGGTGCCGGCTGTTCCTATGGGGGTTCTCCACAGACAATACGCCCACCACGCTATTCTTATATAGGAGGGGAGATACAACCAGGCGCTGAACGTTAGACTTGGAGAGAATGTCATAGGCTTCAGGACTTTCAGCACGGAAAGCCTCGTTGACTTCTACATAAAGACCGGTCTCATCCTTAAAATACTCATCCCACTTCCTGAAAGTGCTCTTTGCCGCATTTCTAGGATTTTCCCTTACAGAAACGAGTCCTTCCTTACACCATTCATAGGTACTGATGGACACATCACTATTGCCGTCCACCTCGAAAATGCAGGTACGATCGGCATCGTAATGTTCATTCAAACGCTTCAAAAGGTCGTTAATGGTCACATTAACACCGTCAAAGCCGCTGAGCAGATACATAAACTCTTTTATTGCTGCAGCCTGTTCATCTAAAACGTTTGAAGATTTGTCCATAATCAATCACCTCGGTTTATGAAAATACAACTTTAAATTGTATTTATCAATATGCCATGTTGGAGTATGGGCGTTTTTGTGGTGCTACACAACAACTTACAGAAGAACTGCACCAATAATGGCGGTCAAGACAATCATTTTTATAGGGCTGACTTTTATTTTGTGATGTCCAACCGAAAAACCCTTGGTCAAGACAAAGGAAATCACAAAAAGGGCCACGGCCACGGCAAACTGCTTCGCCTGAAGGGGATCGCCACCAAAATCAGCAAAGGGATTGCCAAAGTTCTCGCCATTCATGAGCATCAGGGTCGCCGAAAGCAACAAACCTACCACTACCGGACGCAGTCCATCAAAAATGGATCGCACCTTGGGGTGATTGGCATACTTCATAAAGAAACGGCTGATCAGGAGCATCAGGATCAAGGAAGGCAGCACTAGGGAGAAGGTTGCCACCAGGCTCCCCAGGAAGCATACCCAAGGATCCGCCCCGGTATTCTGCAGGGCCGTATAGCCGGCGTAAGTGGCACAGTTGATTCCTACGGGGCCGGGGGTCATCTGGCTAATGGCCACGATGTCGGTAAAGTCGGCAGAACTCATCCAGGGGTGATTGACCACCACATCCTGCTGAATCAACGAGAGCATGCCGTAACCGCCACCGAACCCGAACAGGCCGATCTTAAAGAATGTAATGAACAGCTGAAGGAAGATCATTTCTTGCCTCCGCGGCCCAGGATGTAGCCAGCGATTCCTGCCGCGATAATGATCAGGATGGGAGAAACTCCCAACTGCCAAATCAGCAGGGCGCTCACAATGGGAACCCAGAAGGTGTAGCGGTTCAACTTCGCCTTCTTCGCCAGGTTGTAAGTGGGAACGGCAATCAGGGCGACCACCGCAGGACGAATGCCGCGGAATGCCGCCGCGATGATTTCATTATCCTTGAACTGATGGAAAAACAACGCGATCAGCAGAATGATAATGAAGGAGGGCAGCGCGGTCCCGATACAGCTTACAATGGCACCCTTCACGCAACGCAAACGGAAACCGATAAAGATGGCGATGTTTATGGCGAACACACCCGGACAGCTCTGGGCAATGGCCATCAGGTCCAGGAATTCTTCCTTGCCCACCCACTTCTTCTTCTCGATAATTTCCGCCTCGATCAGCGGAATCATGGCGTAACCGCCACCGATAGTAAACAGCCCTATCTTGAAGAAAGTCAGGAATGCGTCGAGATAGATGTTGCGGGAGACCGCGACGTCATTTGAGGCCTGTGCGGGATCCTGTGAAGGATGCTGCGCGGACTTTGACTGAGGCACTTTTTCGGGCATAGAACAAATTTAGCAAAACTAAAGTTCGCGCAAATATTCTTCCACATTCAAGTAATTAATACCATCAATCACCTGTGACGCGCCGCGGTAAATCACGTTCTTGCTTACAATGGTGCCGTAGCGGAACTCCGTATCGCGGCTCTTTTTTGCATCCTTCAAGTGGCGATACTGTTCTTTTGCCACAATTTCGGAATGCTTGATTTCATAGATTTCGCAGGTCGCGCTTTCAGGATCAGCAACAACCATATCGAACTCGCCGACCGCAAACTGCAACTTAAAAACATGGCAATCAGGTCGCGCCATTTTTGTTTCGAGCAGCACGATTTCTTCCATCATGCGGCCCTTGATTTCGTTGAGAATGCGCTCTGCAATAGACTTGCGCTCCACCAGTGAACAACTACGAAAGGCATCGTCCAGCAAAAGGGAATCAATCAGAGCCTTCGCCTGGGCATAGCGAAGTCCCGGCTGTGAAATCGTGGTCAATCGCTCCCGTTGATTGAAATTCCCAAAGTTTTCCACATCAATGTCAACCGTCAAATCCAGCAAGTCAAGGTATTCACGAATTTCCCGTACATGGTCCTGGGAAATAGCGACGCTCATTTCCTGACGATTTTTCACATCAAGATTCTTCATCAGGCGTGCAGTAACCTTCACCACATTCACTCGGTCCAAAATATCCGTAGGGTGGAACCTGTCTCTACGCAAATTCTTTGCCGACAAACTCAAATCACCGGAACGAAAATCACGGGTCAGCACATCCAAGGTAAAACGATGGTTGATGTCTTCTACAATGCGGTTGATGGCGTTGGTCAGCTCACCCGCCTCGTACAGAGATTTCAACGAACGAAAGTGACCTTCGTACTGGTAGCACTTCAGGGAATGCTGAATGTTCTTCGCGATGGCACTATCCACATACTCGTTAGCGCTCTTCACATTCGCAAAGGTAAAACGGTCCTTATTGTATTCACGGCCGCCCATGCTCATGGTACCGCCATATTGAATGTACTCGTCAATACCATTCAAACCAAGAACACGCTCAAATTCGCGATACGGAATAAATGTGGTGTGCAACATTTCCGCACGGTCGTAAAGCTGTTCATCCTCGGAAAAAACAAAACCCAGAGAGTCTGTACCCGAAAGAACAATCTTCATGCCGCAGGAAGCGAACACATCTGCAAACAGGGCCGCCCCCTCGATGAAATCGGCAAGCATCGTCACCTCATCGATGAACACATACTTGAAGCCCGCACCCTCCAGAATTTTAAGATCAGCGTTCAAGTCCGCAAGACTGTTCCTTGAATTTACCTGGACGAAAGCCGTCTTCACCAAGTCCCCAGGCGCCATCTCTCCAAACAGCTGGCGGATCAAAGTCGTCTTACCCGTGCGGCGAAGCCCATACAGAATGAAAACACGGTCATTGCCAGGACCATAAATGTAACCACGCAGACGTTCAAAGCCATCGCGTTTTTTCCACTGCAAAACATTGGCTGCAAAATTCGTGAGGGCAGCGCCAAGCTTCACATCCGTCTTGAAAGACTGTCCAGCCGAGCCATTCGTCACGGCGACAAGAGCTCCACCAGCAAAATAAGCCGCCCCATTATCGCAAAGCAACAAGCCTTTCGTGAGCGAAGAGGCATCCTTCTTAGCCTTGCGTTGTTCTATCTCTGCTAAAAGCGACGGCAGTTCCTCATCCTTCACGCGGCGGGAACGCTGCTTGCCATCTTCCATCCACTGGTAATACGCATAACGCTTACCGTTGATGGTCTTGTAAGTGATTCCGCCGACGCTCTTTGCCATAATGTTCCGCCCCTTTGCACTTCATCGCTTTTTAACTTAAAATTTAACTTATTAAGTTAAAAGAAGCAAGTAAGACAATAGAACTTCCAAAAAATTCAAATAAAACAACTCTCAAAGGGATTTTTTAATTTTCATTCAATTTTTTGTCAACTGCGACTTATTTTTACTCTATATAGAGATTAGAGGTAAAAAATGAAAATTGTTTTTGTGAATATCCCCATGAAAAAGGCATCTGATCCCAAACATTACCCTGTGGATGGAAATAGCGAAATTGAATACGAGGGCAACGTACGTTTCCCCATTAACGCCGTATTGGCAAAAAGCCTTAAAAAGGGAGAATCCGTAAAAATCGTAAAGTTCATCACCAAAGATTCCAAGAATAATTACCTTGAAAACTCAAGATTTTTTAATGAGGAACTGGATCTGTTGAACCAAGGCATTGGCGCGAATATCCAATACAACGAAATCATCGAAGAATATTCCGAAGATCTTCGCACCCATGAAAATCGATTCAGGAAGCTTATTAACGAACTAGAAGACGGCGCAGACATCCTTGTGGATATCACCTATGGGCAAAAGACTCTACCCATCCTGCTCTTTTCTACCCTGTCCTTTGCGGAGAAATTCTATAACGCAAACATCCAGAACATTATTTACGGCAAGATCAACTACGATTCCGACAACAATATCATCGATGGATCCCAGAAGATCTATGACATTACCTCCCTGTACTATTTGAATACGCTTACCGCATCCATGGAAGCTCCGAATGGAGAAACTGCAAAGGAAATGATTGACAATTTCTTTGAGATGTAACCATGAACGAAAAGGAATTGAACATTTTGCAAGAGCTTGAGGAACTCTGTAGAGAATATCAATCTTTACAGAATCGTTCTAACATGGACTCCCGAAGGCTTACCATCAGTAAGCTATTTGCGGCTCGTGTATTTAAAGATTATTGCCCTCTTTATTGGAAACGGGATGATATCAAGAACGCCGGTTTAGAGATATCCAAAACAATCACTTCCGTATTCGCCAACTACAATCCTAAAGAAAGCGAATTTTCTCACTATCTAAACAGCGCATTAAAAAATGCAATTCTTAAAGGGCGACAAAATGCAATCGTAGGGGATTCTGAAAATCTTAAGAAGATCCAAAAAGACACCATTGCAGACAGCGAAACAGCACTCAGCAATGAACCCACGGAACACCACTCCACAGAGACCATCCAAATTGACGACAACATATTGGACACCATTACCCGTACATGGGAGCGAGAGAACGAGAGACACAGGCCTTTCCTTTCGCTTTATCTGAATTCAATCTTCTACAAATTTGGCAACTATGGCGATTTATGCGGTAAATGCAAATTCCTTTCCGTAGCAAGTCAGGAATTTTCTCCAAGTATGCAGCAACAGGAAATGGCCGCCAAGTACGGCATTGAGAAGACAAACGCCAGCAAGATTATCGCTCGTTTCAAGGCTAAAATGCCATATCTCCAGTCAACGCTGAAAAATAACCGAACATAAAATCCAAAGTGAAAGATATTATGGAAAAAATTTTAAAAAATCTACAAATCCTCTTACAGGATATGATTAAGTCCTCCGAAGTTCGACGCACGAAGCAGGATATTTTGGTGTCGTCGGACCAGCCTTTAACGCTGCTGGATGTAAAGAAATCTGTTTCCGAGCAGTTCAACGTTCTGCAAGAATCAGAAGAAAACAAGGCTGATTTTACCAACGAGAATGTAGCCCTCATCTTTAGCACAAGAGCTATCTTCTACTTCTTTACCAAAGCAATTCAAGTCAAAGACAGGGACTTTTTAGCTGATACCATAGAATCACAAAAGGCATCGATTCTAGACGCTATTCAGTATATTCACCATAACCAGTTGTTGAATGAGAATATTGATCAAGAACGAGAATTCTTTGAACAAAACAAACAATACGGAAACAAGCCCCAGGCATGTTATACCCTAATGGAGGGAAATATGCCCAAGGAGCATTTTGAATACGCACTTGGTTTTTATATCAACATTTGTTCTAGTCATTTTTCGGTGGAAAAATATAAACTAAAAGAAATAGTTTATTGGCACCACCATTTTAAGTCTCTTTTTAGTTATGTCAATAATGCAGAAGATCTAAATAAATTTGATATTCTTACAAATGAAACTTTACTCAAATACTTCTACATCTTCTGCGATTTGCAGACCATGAACAAGAAGTTCATGTACACAGAGCTTCCTTTCATGGAAAGGCGAATTGCTCAAAATGACTACACGCACGAGGTACTGCCATGTATAGACATTCACGAACTTTATGAAATGTTATGTATTGACAGCATTATTAGACCAGACACAAAGCAGTATCTTGTAGAAGAATTGGTCGCAAAAGTTTTCTTCAACAAGTATTCCATAGCCAAATCTCTTGATGAACACCGAGCACAAGTCGACGTCATTAATTCTTTAAAATATTTCGAAGGCCAAACTCGCCCCATGAAATTCGCCGGTTTCAAAAGGGACGACTATTACACAACTCCTTCCCAGCTGTTTGAAAAGATTATATACCTTTTCAAGGAAGAAATTTCTGATAACTACGGAATCCTTGCCTGCCTTTATATGCTTTCCAAAGAGATGGATATTGACGAATTCGCCAGCCTTTTTATGGAAGAGAAGGAAGAGTCATTTACACTTAGAAAACACTATCTAAAGCTCATTGACAATGCTCTAAAATTCGAAGCGCAAAAGAATGCTGAATTAGATAGTAAAAATTGGCAAGGCAAGGAATATATTTTTGGTGGATACAAAGATCGAATAAAAAAAGCGAGAACAGCAGAAATATTACGTATTCAGAAACAACAACAAGATATTGATTTAGGTCTAGATAATTCTACAAGCCTGAAAAAAGATTTACTTCAATATTTCCTTTGGTTTGTCATTTTTGATAAAATAGGTCTATACTACGATAACGATGAAAACATATATCAACCCCATTCTGAACGCGAAAAAATGTCTATTCCTTTCTGTAATGCCACAATGGATCAGGAATATAAGGACATCAATAAGGTTAACAAATGGTTCAATGATTTATTAAAAAAAATCGGCGTAGAAAACGAGGTTAACCTATCCTTAGACAAGGTAAAAGATTACTGGAGCGTTATCTTACTCGCTTACAATTTGTCCCGAATTGAGCCCGCAAGCAAGGACGCTATTGTTAACGAACTCAACTACATTCGCGAACAACAGAAAAGTTTGCTACATATTGATATAAAGGATATTTCAAAAAAAGAGAAGGATCAAAACAAGATTGACGAAATTCGCAAGTACAATGATGATTCAAGAATGAATCATGAAAAACTTAGGAAAATTGATTGCGGTTTCAAGATAGAGACCTTTGCCCAAAAATTCTATCCATTTACATCAAGTTCTTTTGTAAAAGAAGGTACGCAAAACCCAAAAGATTATTTTATCCATGGATTCGAGCGTTCCATCCAATGTAAATGTCTTTGGGAAACTGACAACGAATACTTTGATGATGGTTCTCTTGATTGGGTAAAAATCAACAGCAAGGGACTAGAGACGCGCTATCTTTACCGCGATAGAAACGCCTATTCTCACCATACCAAATTTGCAAATGTAAAAGCATTATTAGAACCTTCCAATTGGAAAAACCTGCTTATAGCACTATCAGAATTCCATCTTCTTTTAAATACGGACTTATGGGCAGAACGTGTAGGATTTAGACTAAATTCACCTGTAGATTCCTCAATTCAAAACGATGACGTTTTCTTTCAGAACATATATCTTCAAAATGAAGCAGAAAACTTGTTTGACACGCTGATTCGTTATGTACAAGAAAAATATAAATGCGCTTCAAGAATTTTCAAAATTTTGGATTCTCAAAAATATAAAGAGACAAGATGTAATGGTGGTGACTGGAAAAAGGAATGCCTTCCCATCTACAAGTGTATTGAGTATATTGAAAACAATAAAACGCGCGGATTCTCATCGTCAAGTAAATCCGATCTAGGCTGAAAACAAAAAAAAATCC
>NZ_MWQG01000025.1:0-51725 GCF_002210365.1 Fibrobacter sp. UWH1 | reverse complement strand
TTTTTTGCATCCTTCAGATTCCGCTCGGATTATGCATTTGCAAATAGAATTCGGGAAATAATTTACAAACTCAACCTAATTGCATGTAAAATAACGAGTTAGCTACAAAATAATATTTACCTTCGTTCAACACGTTTTTTTTCTTACAAAAAAAACACATTACTTTTTTAAGCATTCTCGTACAGACAACAACCATTTCCGACCCTAGGTAATGGGAGGTTATTTTACTATATTTGACCCCAAAATTTCGGGGGTTATTTTGAAATTTCCATTCATAGCCTATCTGGCCATCTGTACGTTGTTTTTTACCGCCTGTCTTCAAAACGAAGATACCGACAGTCGGATTCCTGTTCGTTACACTATTGTAGTAACCGATTCCATTTCAGGAAACGCAGTTAAGAACGCCAGTGTAGAGTTAACTAACGAAGTTCAAGCCCGACAGGAACTTAAGACAAATTCCTCTGGTACAGTAACCTTCCCTTCAGAAGAAAGTTACGTCAACCAGATTATCGTTACTAAGAAAGGCTACTTTCCAATGGATACGGTGGATGTCATCAGCAATCCAGACACTGCATTAAGCATTATTCTCCGTTCTATTAGCCTTAGGCTTGTTCCTGTAGACACTGCAAAATACGATTCTACCAACTAGCGGCTAGGTCATGTCATTTGAGTTAAAGACTCCCCCCCTACAGAACGCGCTCCGATTCCTGACACAGGAGTCAATGATGCGTTATTCAGCATTTCCCGTCGATTTCAATGAAGATTCACGCAGGCTAACAGTTGCTGTGACCGACGCCAATGATTTTGATTTAATAAATGACTTACAGCTGATTACAGGAGTCTACATCACCCCAGTTCAAGCCGACGAAGATAAAATTATCCAGTGGATTAACACATTTGCCGACAAAAGTGTCCCAAGCCTAGGAACCTCACAAGATAACAGTAAGTTCAGTTCCCCAATCATCCGCCTTGTAAACGAGATTATTTCAGAGGCTATGCATACGGGGGTTTCAGATATTCACTTTGAACCTGGTGAAAAGGCTTTTTGGGTTCGCTTTCGCAAAGACGGCGTTCTAAGGATAGCGAGAAAACTTCCTTTGCGTTCCATTTCCGAGATTATATCCCGTTTAAAGATCATGGCCAGCATGGATATCGCCGAAAAACGCCGCCCTTTAGACGGACGAATCCATTTTGACGACGGAAGCAAGAACGTCGACATCCGTGTTTCTGCTCTGCCCACAGACTATGGCCAAAAGATGGTCTTGCGCCTTTTGGACAAGGGCCAGATAATCCACAAGCTAGACTCCCTGGGCATGACCCCAGAACTGATTGAACTTTGTGAAGGCGAAATACACAAGCCCTACGGGATGTTTCTTATCACAGGTCCTACAGGTAGCGGAAAAACCACGACCTTGTATACCCTGCTGCAAATGATCCGCTGTACCGAATTAAACATCTCCACCATCGAAGAGCCTATCGAATACAAACTGGACGGAATTACACAAACTGCAGTTAATACAAAGATTGGTTTGACGTTCGCTGCCGCTCTGCGAACTTTACTCCGTCAAGATCCAGATGTCATCATGGTAGGTGAAATTCGCGATAGTGAAACAGCAGAACTGGCTATACGCGCAGCCCTCACAGGCCATTTGGTATTCAGCACATTACATACCAACGACGCACCATCCGCCATTGTGCGCCTCATTGACATGGGCATCGAGCCATTCTTGGTTGCATCGGCAGTCAACTTCATCATGGCCCAGCGCCTTGTCCGAAAAATCTGCCCCCAATGCGGCGGTAAAGATCCTAACTGCCTAAGCTGTAGCGGCAGCGGCTATAAGGGTCGAGTAGGCATTTTCGAAATGATGCCAATACCAGAGGAATTACGAGAACTAGTCCATAAGAACGCCACCACGGCAGAACTCAAGCATAAGGCCATCGAACTGGGCATGAAGACATTGGCCAACGACGGCGCCCAGAAAGTGGCAGCAGGTCTTACAACCGAAGCTGAAGTTTCCGCCGAAGCCATCGTGTAGGAACCATGCAGGGCAACAAACACGGATTTACCCTACCACTTACCATGGTAATCCTCACTGTAATCGGGATTCTCAGTTTTTCATTTTACGACATGGTAAAGCGGGAGCGAATAGAATCCAATCGCAGATACAAGTTCATCCAATCAATGCTGGAATTGGAGTCTGCAGCAAATTACGCTTTTTACCGTATGTCTCATGCAGATGAGCCTTGGCGAACTGATTCATTAAAACATATCGTCCACAACAACCACATCTCCTTTTTCATTTCGCATAAGCAGGACGGAGCGTTTGCCAGGCTGACTGCGTTCAACAAAGATTCATCCAGGAGCCTTTCTGTAATTACAGGATACATTCCTAGCCATCGCCCAGCACTTGTGGTAACCGCCTCCCAAACAAGCATTTCTATTGTAGGTGATGCTCAAATCAAAGGCGGAACCGCAGTCCGTTCAGGTTCTGTAAGTTATAGTTCTCATTATAAAATGAGAGCCCATAAAAACGCATTCTATGACACCGTTTTTTCGGGAGAAAACCATTCCTACTACGATACTTTAAGTTTTTTTCCTGAATTGAGTCGTCGATCATTTGACAATATAGTTCAAAAACATTTTCAGAATAAATCCTGCATTCTTGACGGTACAGACGTTATCAATGGTGAGCTCAATTGCGAACTGGTCATTTTTCAAGGGGATTCCAAATGTAACAAATGCAGGATTCAGGCAGACAGAATCTACATTAGGGAACGATCCTCACTCATAAAGACCAATGTAGTAGCAAGAACAATATCCCTTACCGAAAATTCTCGGGTTGACGGAACCTTTTTTGCAAGGGACACCATAGAGGTCAATCAAACCCTAAAGCAAACAGGAAAGGTCAACCTCATTCTACAAGGCCATAGAGAAACTGAAACCAACTACGTTGGAAAAATTTCACTGTTAAAATTTAAAGCAAACAATTCCGCGGTTATTTTTCTTGGTGACAATTGGGACGATACACTCCGGGGAATTTCTGTTGAGGTTACTGACCAGGTGAATTTCAGGGGTACTTTAATTGCCAACGGTATTGTCGACTTTCGTGGAAAACTTCAAGGTTATATGACTGTTTCAACCTTCGGTTTCTACGATGGAATTACGTATTGGCCGGGTTTCCTGAAAGATGGTCAAATTACCGGAGACACTACAGTCAAGGTACTTCTCCCTGATATCGTACATTTTGGAGGAGAACCTAGTTATGAATAGTCTTTCCCAAAAAGGGATTACTCTCGTAGAAGTCCTCATCAGTTTCGCAATCTTATTAACCACTGGAATGTTGCTTTCAGGTTTCTTATTCAGAGGGCCTGTAACGCAAATGGCCCGTAACGAAAACTATGGTAATGAGTTGAGCAAGATTATACTTCTTACAAAAACTATGGAAAATCAAAGTGATTCCATCTACCAGCACACAGATATCAACGGAAATCATTGGGAAATTCTACTCAGCCAAAGTACAGATGGCAACGAAACTTGTTTTAACGCTACCGCCATACGCAACAAGACCGATTCCACTCAATCCCTATATTTCTGCAAATACCATTCTAACCTAGAGGTACGAAATGAATAAGAACGGATTTACTCTTATAGAATTGGTGGTTACCATGGCCATTTCTGGCATATTCTTTACTTTCGCCATGAACATGTTCAGCACGGCAAACAATTCTTTTTTTAACTATAAAAAAAGTCACGAAGAATATTTTGATTACAATGTGATGAGGGCAAAAGCCGACAACATGCTTCGAACCAATCCCGGAGAATGCTCCAATGACAGCCTTTTCAAATTTACCGGGAACTACGCAGACTCCCTCAATAAGTCATTCCCTTTCCCCTTTCCTAAATGCAAAAAATTAGACCGCTATCGCAGCCTAATCTTCTTTTTAGGAAAAATTGATTCCTCATCTAGAGAGATTTACGCTTACAGTCTAGTAAAATCTACCTCTATCGAATGGTAAAGATATCTTCACCAAATCTCAATTCTACGCCGTCGGGCCTAATGGATTCCACCACCACGTCCCAGATTTCTTGACCAACACGAACGACCGAGGATTCGCCGCGGAACTTAATAATGGCAACGGGATTATCGCCAGGCAGAACCGCATCTAGAGTAATGGAGGGTGGCTTAGGTTTAGGTTTCGGACCAACTAAAAGGGAATCAGGAACTTCAACAGTTTTAGCAGTTACCACGCGGGGTTTCGCCACAACCGGAAATAGACTTGCTGGTATACAAAAAGGATCTCGAGCAGACCCACTGGGCATCAATTGAGGTTTTAAACGAGCCAGTAGACTCTTGAAATCCAGCCTTGTTTCGATATCCTGGGATTCAACCTGAGGATTTCCCTCATAAACGGCCCATAGACCAGACCTTTGTTGCCCATCAACCTTATCAGACATCTTGAACAGGAATACTCCCCAAATCAAGATGGTTGTTGATACTAAAAAAACTAAAAACTTATTCATCGCGTACGACCTTACTCAATACCGAAAGTCTAACCGACGCCGACTTGGAATCCATATCAACATCAACAACTTTCACGCAATAAATTCCATTTTCCAAGGAAGTCATAAAGCGGAGAAACGAATTGAATCCAGCACTTGACTTAAACTTAACAGGATATTCAAGGTTTTCACCTCTAGATACTATTTCTCCAGTCGAAAGATCCTGTAGCGTTACGCCATAATCCTTCGCAGCCTCAAGGATAAATGTCAAAATTTTCGAAGACGAAACAGGAACATTTACATAGGAATCCAATTCACTAGAAATTCTTCCGTATTCTGCAATCAAAGAATCGGGAGATTTTGAATTTTCCACCACCCCCCCTGCGTCCTTAACTTCAGATCGAATTGACACAAGAATATCACTTGCAACAAGCATCTTTGGGAAAATAAAAAATCCAATTAAGAACACTGTCAAGGCTATTAAACAGCACGACAATAAAGAATACTTGTATCGATACAGAAGTCTATTCATCGGATAGCCTCCGCCGTCAAATCAAATTTTACTACGGGCTTACGTCTGTATGTCGTCTTTTCAGTAGTCCGCAAGCGCACGTTTACCAAAGAACGATCTACTTCCAAAGAAGAAAGGAACAAAGAAACATCTTCTGAGGACAGGGCATACCCCCGCAAAGAATGTATATTACGACTAAATGTCCAATGATCTACCCAAACATTTTCGGGCAAAGCCGCCAAAATCCTAGAAAAAGACGAAGATACTTGACTGCGATGACTCAGGAAAGTTTCGGTTCCTGCCCTATCTTTTTCCAACTTTTTCCAAACCTTTTCTAGTTCCTTGCGCGTTTCTATATTCTTCTCAAAGGCGGCGATTTGGACCTGAGTAGAAGAGGCATACCATGCTACGCCTCCCCAGAACGCCAAAGAAACAAACAACGTTGCTAGTAAAACACAGATGCAAGCTTTAAAAACTGTACGAAATAAGGCGGCCTCACGAACTCGAGCTACAGCTGTTTCATCAGGGTTTGTTGAAAAAGCGGGCAAATGATCCGTGCGAAACAACCAAGCATCTTCCGCCGCAGCGATTGCAACAGCTTCATCACTGACAGATGTCTCGACAACATCCATGGATTTCACAAAATAACATTCCTTGACAAAATTGACCAGTTGGTCGCACATATTCTTTGACGAGGCATCGCAAATTTTTAGCGAGGCAATCAACTCATCACCAGCAAAAGTCCATATTTTTGAAACACCGTCGGCAAAAGAAACAAATGCTTTAACCTCAGCCTCACTTTTCTGACGAATTCTTTCTACTTCAAAGAACAGTACTGGGAGATGAGCCAAAATTTTAAAGTCAGCCTTAACTACATCTCCAGCTATATTTTCTATAGCCCGACGTAACCCTACAACAGCGTAACCACCATCAATAGAATTTACATGCTCAAAGTCGTCTCGTTTAAATTCTGCTCCCCCGTCAGTATGTAACTTTATAGGGGTTGAATCATCAACCAGAATAACACCATCGGCGGAACCTCCATTTGCGACTTGGAAATGTCTGCAATCAGCCAATGATCCCGTAAATGAAACATTTATGACACAAGCAGAACGTTTACCACGAAGAACTCTTGCAATATAGGCCCACCCACTTCCAACGCAATCACGAACGACAAGGACCCACCAATACTGTCCGGTTAGGATCTTCATTTGGATTCCTTGGAACTCTTTTTACTTTCGGAAACTAAAGGCTTTTTTGCTTTTTCGATTTCTTCGGCAACATCTACGCTGCCTTCAGCACCATAATAAATATGGGGTGTCACAAAAATCAATAATTGACTTTTGCTCTTTACTCGTTCTACATTCTTGAAAAGCCAACCAATGATAGGAATAGAACCAAGGAAAGGCACCTGTCTATGGACATCGCTCACGCTTTCCTTGACCATGCCGCCCAGCACGATGGTTTCACCATCACGGAGCCGGACCGAAGACTTCACATAGCGTTTATTCAAGGTAGGCGGCACATCACTACTAAAGCTACCTTCGGGTTCCGAGAAATCAGGTACTATTTCGCAGGTAATTTCGCCTTCACCTGTCACGTAGGGAGTCACTGTAATATTAGAATTTGCTTCAATCTGTTCAAAGCGCTGAGTTGTCTTAGATGTAACGGCATCACCCTGATTATAATCAACTTCAGAAGACATCATATAATACTGGGTTTGACCAATGGTCAACACAGCAGTTTCCCCATTTAAAGTGGCAATCTGAGAACGAGCCTTTACATCCAAAATTTTTTGCTGTTCCATAGCATTGATCTTTGTAACCATGTCCTTAGGAACATGAATTACATCACCAAGTCCGATTCCATTCATTACACTTTGGGTCTGCTTAGCATTCAAGGTCTGGTCGATACTAGGAAATAGTGTTTCAGAACCCATGTTTTTTGACGCCTTACCAAACAGCAAATTCAAGCCGTGATTATGTCCCTTTTCGATATCCATGTCAACAACAAGAACCTCTATCAAGATCTGAGCCACAGGCAAATCCATCTTTTCAACATATTGGGAAATAGCATCCAAGACATCGTAGCTACCTACGGCAATCAAGGCATTCTGTGATTTTACAACCTGAATTTGGGTACTTTTGGTCAATGTAGTCGGCAAGAGTTTAATCACATTTTCTGCACGCAAATGCTTGAGTTTTATGAGCAAAGAATTATCGGCTGTCTGCATCTCGTGAGGACCAATAAAATAAACCCCATCTCGTTCCCAAAAGGTGTAGGCCGTTCCACGGAACAAATACTTAAGAGCCTCGCGAACCGGAATTCCCGATATATGAGATGTAACCTGTCCGTCTAGTTTGCCATAAACCATGGCGTTCAACTTTGTCTGAGCTAGGACTTCGCTTAGCAAGGTTGCCAACGAAGCTTCAACGGCCTCAATATTCAATAACGAGTCATTGACTAAGCGAACTTTGAATTTCCCACCATTATCGCTATTGCGGCCACCAAGATTCCAATTGCCTTTCTTGATAGATACAACGCCATCATCTTCTTCAAAATCAAGACCTACAGATTCAGCCAAATGTCGAACTGCACGGTCAAAAGTCATGTTTTGTAGAAAAACGGAAACAACCTTATCGCTTCCTTGTTCCAACAAAACATTACGTCCAGAAACTTCAACTATTTTACGGACCAATTTGTCAAGTGGAGCCTCTTCAACGTCGATGGTCAAAAGACCGTTTTCAAAGTTCACAACAAATCGTTTTTCTGGCGGTTTTGGAGGTTCCGGGGCAACCACTACCGGTTTTTGAACCTGTATTACTCCACCATCTACAATATACTCATAACCATTTCCTTGTAATAAGACACGTAAAGCGTCCTTTAAAGGCTGATTATTGAAATTAACCGTTACTGGGCCATGAACATCGGGTGAAAGGAACAAATTTAGACCATACTGAACAGCCATTCCCTGAAGTAAGTCCCGGATTTCGGTATTCTTGACATTCAAATTCTTGACAACAATTGAATCGGCAATAGGTAGTGGTTGCAACGGCAAAGGCTCTGCCCAAACACAGACCCCCATCAAGAATATTAAAACTGCTAGTATTCTACAAAAAAAAGAACTCTTCAAAATACCCCCGCATGTTCTTTATACAAAGAAATGCAGACGCAAAGATAGAAACAAGCAACCCTATTTCAAAGATTACATTTTTGCGATTTTATTTAGTTATGCAACGAAAAAGCCGAGATGAACATCTCGGTTTTAAAAGTTTTTCTTTATTCAAGAAATTTATTCTAAAGAAGCGGCGCTGAACTAAAGGCGCTTAAGCACTGCCTGTGCGTGGTGGTAGAAGCCTTCTTCCATGGCCACGGCAGCAATTGCCTTGGCGTTCTTCTTGATGGCCTTTTCGCTGTAGCGGATGATGGACATACGCTTCAGGAAGTCGTACACGCCCAGGGGGCTGAAGAAGCGGCCAGTGCCGTTGGTGGGCAGCACATGGTTGGGGCCTGCAAAGTAGTCGCCCACCGGTTCAGAAGACCAGTGACCGATAAACACGGCGCCGGCGTTTTCGATCTGGGCAGCCATGGATTCAGCTTCGTCGGTCATGACTTCCAGATGTTCCGGAGCAATCTTGTTTGCAATGGCAACGCCATCAAACCAGTCCTTCACCACGAGAATTCGGCCGAAGTTGTCCAGCACCTTCTGAAGCAGTTCCTTCTTGGGACTGTTTTCCACCTGGACGTCTACGCAGGCAGAAATCATCTGGGCGGTTTCCATGTCGTCGGTAATGCAGATGGCGGCTTCGAAACCAGAACCATGTTCAGCCTGGGAAAGCAGGTCTGCTGCAACGAAGTCAGGATCGGCAGTCTTGTCGGCCATGACGAGAACTTCGGAGGGACCAGCCACCATGTCGATGTCTACGACACCGAAGACTTCCTTTTTGGCGACGGCGGCGAAAACGTTACCCGGGCCCACAATCTTGTCGACGCGTTCAACGATGGTCTTGCCCTTGGAATCCTTGGCACCGTAGGCCAACAGGCCGATAGCCTGTGCGCCACCGATGTGGTAGACTTCGGTAATGCCCAACTGCTGGAGCACGAAAGCCACGGCACGGTTGATTTCGCCCTTGATGGGAGTGACCACCACGATGTCTTCAACGCCAGCAACCAGAGCGGGTACAGCGTTCATGATCACGGTGCTGGGGTAAATGCCAGCGCCACCGGGAACGTAAAGGCCAACGCGCTTCATGGGACGGATGCGCTGACCAAGAACAACGCCGTCCTTACCTTCCATGAGCCAGGATTCTTCCATCTGGTTCTGGTGGAAGTCGCGAACGTTCTTGATTGCCTGCTTGAGAGCCTTCTGCAAATCGGCAGGGCACTTGGCAGCGGACTTTTCGATTTCCTTTTCAGATACGCGGATGTTCTTGCCCTTGAGGCTGTCGAACTTCTGGGCGTATTCCACAGCCTTGGCGTAGCCACCCTTCTTGATGTCAGCCAGGATGTCTACAACCTTGTTATAAATTTCGCGGCTGGGAGCAACTTCACGACCGCAAATGCGTTCAATTTCCTTAGAATTAGGAGTAGCCTTAACTATTTGCATTTCTTAGTTTCCTTCAAAATCTTGTAGCACAGACCGTCCATCAAGGCAAGCCAGCTGGCTTCGATGATGTTGGTGCTGACACCTGCCACATTCCAATGTTCCTTGTCGTCGCCGAAGGTTGTCCACACGCGGACCAGTGCGTCGGAACCCACAGAAGAACCTAGAACGCGGACCTTAAAGTCGTCCAGGCGGACCTTGGCCATGTACGGGAAGAACGGCAGCAGAGCCTTACGCAATGCGGCATCCAGAGCGTTCACCGGACCGTCGCCTTCGCTTACCTGATGGCTGATCTTGTCGCCAATCTTAAGCTTTACAGAAGCTTGGGAAACAGAGAGTCCCTGGGGAGTCTTGTCTTCGGTGACGCGATAGTTCATGAATTCAAAAGGTTCAGTGAACATACCCAGCTGGCGGTAAACCAGCATCTTGAAACTTGCTTCGGCAGAATCGAAGTGCCAGCCGGCGTTTTCCTTTTCCTTGATAGCCAGCAGGAGCTTTGCCACCATGGGATCCTTCTTGTCGATGCCCGGCTTGATAGCCTTCAGCTTTTCTACAACCAGAGAACCGCCAGCCTGATCGCTGGTGACGAACACGCGGTCGTTGCCCACGGAATGCGGGTCCACATGTTCAAAGCTGCGGGACACCTTCATGACGCCATCGATATGGGCACCGCCCTTATGAGCGAAAGCGGCCTCGCCCACATAGGGAGCGCGAACGTCGCTAGGAATGTTCACGATCTGGTCAATGCTCAAGAACAGCTTACGGAGGCCGGAAATCTTCTTGGAGGCAAAGAACTTTGCGCCCATCTTGAAGACCAGGTCTGCCATGATGGTGGTGAGGTTGGCGTTACCGCAGCGTTCGCCGTAACCGTTAATGACACCCTGAATCATGGATGCGCCGGACTTCACGGCGTAGATGCTGTTAGCCACAGCAAGGCCGGAGTCGTTGTGAACATGGATGCCCAGAGGTACGTCTACATGTTCCTTGACGGCTTCAAAAATTTCTTCCAGTTCCCAAGGCATGGTACCGCCGTTGGTATCGCACAGAACGATAAAGTCCGCACCACCGAGAGCGGCAGCCTTCAAAGTTTCGATGGCATATTCAGGATTGGCCTTATAACCGTCGAAGAAATGTTCGGCGTCGTAAATAACTTCCTTGGAATGTTCCTTCAGGAATTCGATGGAAGACTGGATCATGTCCAGGTTTTCTTCCAGAGTAGTATGAATGACTTCTGTAACGTGAAGGTCCCAGCTCTTACCGAAGATGGTCTTTACTGGAGCCTCGGACTTCACCAATGCCTGGAGCAGCGGATCCTTCTCGGGAAGAATCTTCGGGCGGCGAGTACTACCGAAAGCAGCGATCTTGGCGTGCTTCAGCTTCAGCTTCTTTACTTCGCGGAAGTATTCTTCGTCGGTGGGGTTGCTCGGGTTGGGCCAGCCGCCTTCAATGTAATCAATACCGAAAGAGTCAAGAATTCGAGTAATCTGGATTTTATCGGCCAGAGAGAGACTAATCTTGCGATCTTGATTGCCGTCGCGCAGCGTGGTGTCATAGATAAAGCATTTCATAAGTGCAGTAAATTTAGCAAAAAACTTTGTTTTTTTTCGATGTGTTCATACAATAAACAGTAAAGCAAGGTGTTTGCCTGATGTTTAAAAAAGAGATGCAGCGAATTTACTGCATCTCGTAATTTTTTTACCCGAAGGCCGATTCGTTGAAACTATCCCTGGGAGGTTTCAGCGAAGGTCAAGTTTTCGTAATTCTTGATAGCCAGATTCAGACGATATTCGTTGGGGAACAGACAAACTAAGTTGCGTTCCTTGTCCAGCATGCAGTCCATGGCATATTCTTCAGCGAACTTGTTCACGTCCTTTTCGGGGCCGGAGACCCAGCGGATACCGTGAGCGGGTACGCGATCCAAAGAAACGTCAGCGCCGTATTCACTCTGGAGACGGAACTTCAGCACGTCGAACTGCAGTTCACCCACCACACCGATCACCGGAATAGCGGACTTCATAGGTTCATAAAGCTGGGTAGCACCTTCTTCAGAAAGTTCAGCCAGTCCCTTGGCCATCTGCTTGGACTTCAGCGGGTTCAGGAGGGTGACGCGGGCAAAATGTTCCGGAGCGAAGTCAGGAATGCCGGTGTAGCTCATCTTTTCACCATCGGTCAGAGTATCGCCGATGCGGAACAGACCGGGGTCGTTAATACCCACGATGTCGCCTGCCCAGGCATTGTCAATGACTTCCTTGTCCTTGGCCAGGAATGCGGTAGGAGCAGCCAGACGGATTTCTCGGCCGGTACGCACATGGAAAACCTTTTCGCCACGGGTAAAGCTACCGGAGCAGATACGCAGGAATGCGGTACGGTCACGGTGCTTGGGGTCCATGTTAGCCTGGATCTTAAACACAAATGCGCTAAAAGCATCTTCACCCGGATCCACAGGACGCTTGTCGGTATCGCGGATCATGGGAGGAGGAGCCAACTGAGCAAAGGCGTTCAACAGCTGACGTACACCGAAGTTGTTCACGGCACTGCCAAAGAACACGGGGCACATCTCCCCCTTCAGGAACTTTTCGTGGTCAAACGGATCCATAGCGCCAGTGACCATTTCGTATTCTTCCTTGAACTGTTCCACCCAGTTCTCGCCGCACATTTCAACCAGGCGGGGATCATCGGGACCAGTCATCTGGATAAGCTGCTGCTCCCCTTCTTCCTTGTTAAAAGTATGGAAGGTATTGTCGGCGATGCAATAAACACCCTTAAAGAGCTTACCCACGCCAATGGGCAGAGTAAAGGGAGCCACCTTGATCTTCAGGACATTTTCGATTTCATCCAGCAGGTCCAGCACATGGCGACCATCAAGGTCCATCTTGTTGATGAAGGTGATAATCGGAGTGTGGCGCATGCGACACACGTTCATGAGGCGGATGGTCTGCTTTTCTACGCCGTTCACGCTATCGATAAGCACCAGGGCGGCGTCCACAGCGGTCAGGGCGCGGTAAGTATCTTCGCAGAAGTCCTGATGCCCCGGGGTATCCACCAGGTTGAACATGCAACCTTCGAAGGGGAAATTCAGAACGGAACTGGAAACAGAAATACCACGCTGCTGTTCGATCTTCATCCAGTCAGAAACCGTGTAGCTGCGGTTGGACTTGGCGCGAACATGGCCTGCTTCACGGATCACGTTGCCGTACCACAGGAACTTTTCGGTAATGGTTGTTTTACCAGCGTCAGGATGGCTAACGATGGCGAAAGTGCGGCGTTTAGAAATTTCTTCGTTCATAAAAAAGGCTCTAGGTTCAAGGCAAAAGGTTTGAAGCCAGGAACTCAAGAATTAGGGTTCATTTTTTTGCGGCGGTAAAGATAGAAAAAACAGCCGACACCTCGACTGTTCTCCTTAAATTTGACAGGGCTTTTAACTGTTTATTACATCTCGGTGTAAATCTGGTAGCTGTTACGACCTGACTTTTTCACATCATAAAGGGCCTTGTCTGCGCGATCAAATAGGGCCTGATAGTTCATATCCAGGTCGTTTGCAAAGGCCGCCCCTATCGAAATATTGATGACATTCAATTTTTCGTCGTTGCAGAAAGCTTCGTCGGAATTAGAAATCAGATGGCTGATGCACAAGGTCAAATCGGCCATGCTCTTCACGTTGGGCAAGAGCACCACGAATTCATCACCGCCGAAACGGCAGATGGTCACGGATTCAGACTTGTCAAAAGTCTTCTGCAAGATGTTTGCAAACAACTTAATGGCCCTATCCCCTTCCAGATGTCCATAAGAGTCATTCACCACCTTCATATGGTCCATATCCACCACCAGCATGGCTCCGGAATTGTGCTGAACCACCATGAACTTGTCAAAGGCGCGTTCCATGTACCTGCGGTTCCACAATCCAGTTAGCTGATCTGTGTAGGCGGAATGCTCACTCTTATTGATATTCACTTCATTACTGTACATGGTCTTCAGGTGCTTAACCATGGCCTTGTTAATAAAGAAGCCACTTACGAACATCACCACGAACTCGATGGTCATTCCGTCAATGTGGGTAACAAACCATTCGACGGCATCCGGATTAGCAAGGGCGCTGGCCTCGAATTCTGAAATCTGCCAGTTGCTGACCAACATCATCAAATAGCTGAGGATGCTCATGGTGACGAAAGTCCTGCGCTTACAATACAGAAGGCTGGTCATGGGCACAAAGAAGTAGCTTAGCGAGATGTCCATGTGGCCAATACTCATGACGTAGATGGTCACCAAGGCACCTACCAGTCCAATGTACTTGATAATGGAACTTTCAGGCTTGAACTTATAAAGCACCGAATGGCCGATGGCGAAAACGAAAATCACCAAAAAAGACTGGAGACAGGCCCAATAAGTGACGCCAGGAAAGGCGGCAAAAAGAACGCCTAAGGCGATCGTCGGAGAAACAAGGCAGCAATACCAGAGGATGCGGCAAAAAATGCCATTCATCCTTTTTTCGTTGTTGTCTAGAAAATACGAGAAATGATTGTCATAATATTCGGAACCCATGGACAAGAATATAGATGATTACGTCGGGTTCAGAACATCTAACTATACAAAAATACCCCGAAAAACAGATATTTTTATTACAACCTGTATGGTCCAGCCACTACCTGTGGTGGTACGGGTGATTTTGCATCACCATCTGGGCCCGGTAGAGCTGTTCCGCAAAGATGATTCGGGCATGGTCGTGGGTAAAAGTCAGAGGAGACAGGCTCAACAGCATATCGGCGGTTTTCTTCAGATTCTCGTCTATACCGTATGCGGAACCGATCAGAAATACCACATTTCCCGGGAAGCGGCCACGGAGCGTGTCAGATAGTTTGACCGTGTCCATCAGCTTCCCCTCTTCAGAAAGAATGATCCGCTTGAAATCGCTCTTGGGGAATTTCTTCTCGAAAAGGGCAGCTTCCTGCGCCAGGGACTGGTTTCGGTCGTCCAGCTTCGATTCCTTGAGTTCCACGACTTCCAGAGGGATGGCTCCCCCACGGAGACGCTTGACGTACTTGTCGACTTCGTCGGCAACAAAAGGCGAACCTGCCTTACCAAAAACTGCGAGAACCCATTTCATGGAGGCTACTATCTTCCAACTGACAAGCGGTCGATCAGGAAGTTTGCCATTCCCTGCTTGCGCATGCGTTCCTGGGTCTTGGCGATGTCGTAATCCACGCGGATGATGCGCACGCACTTGGTTTCGGTATCCAGCAGGCACCAGCAGGAACGGGGATCGCGGTCACGAGGCTGCCCCACACTGCCGACGTTCACCAGCAGACGTTCCGTATTCTCGATGGTATATTCGTATTCATCCAGAATCTTGGGAATGGCCATGGGGCGGCTTGCCACGATAACCGGGCTATGGGTGTGTCCCACAAAACAGTAGCGGCCAGAAAAATGATCGAAGGCGTCCAGAGCATCTTCCAGTTCTGTCACATAGACCCAGTCTGCAGGGCTCAGGGGCGATGCGTGAACGAAGCAAATATCGTTTTCTTCACGGATGTAGGTCAGGCTGCGCATGTATTCCACAGATTCCTTGGAAAGGTGGGTCTGGGTCCATTCGATAGCCTGCTTGGCATAGGGGTTAAAGCCTTCGCTGGATTCGTGCTTGATGGCGACACTATCGTGATTACCGATAATGCAGATGTCCATATTTTCACGAGCCAGGGCTACACATTCATCAGGGTCTGCGCCGTACCCCACCAAATCACCAAGACAAACCTTCCGATCTACACCATTATCTTCCATGGACTGGAGCACAGCCTTGAAAGCTTCGGCGTTAGAATGGATATCAGAGCAAATTCCGTAAAGCATGAGCCTAATTTAAATAAAAAAGAAGAAATATGAGAGAATTAGGTGGCGAGAAAAGCAAAAATTAAGTTTTCTTTTCTACAAAGCTAAGGCCTTAAACGTCATACGCATTTAAAAATACGGCTCTATTTACTATTTTTGCGTCGTATGGAAATTGTTCAAGACAAGCTGAAGGTCAGCATTGCCTACACTTTAATGGAAAGGTCCGGAAAGATTCTGGAAGAAGTGCCGGCATCCCACCCCTTCGTGTACATTCATGGGTACAACAACATTATCCCCGGTCTGGAGAGTGCCTTGAATGGTCGCCGCGTTGGCGAGAAATTCACAATCGACATTGACGCGAATCTCGGCTACGGTCTTTTCCGCGATGACTTGATCCTGGAAGTCCCTAAGGACGAACTGAAAGAAATTGGTGAAATCTGGCTGGGCATGGAACTGGAAATGTATCAGGATGAAGACATCCGTGAGTTCCAGTTACCCGAAACGGCCGACGAATTTGTAGATGGACTGAACCTGGACAGCGACGACGATAACGAAGCTGACGGTATATACACCATCAAGGAAATCCGCAAGGAAACCGTAATCGTAGACGGCAACCACCCCTTTGCCGGTAAGGACCTGACCTTTGACGTGCAGGTCATTGCCGTAGAATCCCCCAGCTTTACCGAACTGGAATCAGGATTTCCCGATAAGGACGAATTTGACGAACAGGATGAGTTCGACGAATTCGGCGACGATCTTAACAACCCCGATAATTTCAACAGGAGATGGCGATAATGGCCAACATGGATGAACTGAAGAAAGCCGCAGGCGTACGCGCCGCTGACATGATCAAGGACGGCATGACCGTCGGTCTTGGCACTGGAAGCACCGCAGCCCACATGGTAAACCGCCTGGCAGAACGCATCAAGACCGAAGGTATCAAGGTGGTTGGCGTTTCTACTAGCTGGAGCACCACCCTGCAGTGCCGCGCTCTGGGCATCCCCCTGAAGGAAATGGGCGAAGTCTCTCACCTGGACATGGTCATTGACGGTGCCGACGAAATCGACGACAACCGCAACCTGATCAAGGGCCGCGGTGCAGCTCACCTGCTTGAAAAGATTGTGGCCTCCATGACCGACAACTACGTGATTATCGCAGACAGCGGCAAGAAGGTGAACCAGCTGGGTACCAAGTTCGCAGTTCCTCTGGAAATCATCCCGGGTGCAATCGCAGTCGTAACCGAACGCGTTGCCAAGCTGGGTGGCGAAGTCAAGGTCCGTATGGGCGCTCCCGGTAAGGACGGTCCGGTGATTAGCGATTCTGGCAACCTCATTGCCGACGCCAAGTTTGCTCCTATTGCTGATGCAGACAAGCTGGCTCGCGAACTGGAACACATCGTCGGTATCGTCGGTCACGGTCTGTTCGTCGACATGGCAACCAAGGTAATCCTCGCCGACGAAGAAAAGGGACTGATCGAATTCTAAGGAACGAGGTTCTAGGTATGAGGGCGCTCGCAAAGCTCGCTTTCAGGTATGAGGACGGAGCCTTCGGCTCCTTTGAGCTAGATAATCGCGCCGAAGGCGCCTTACTTTAGCTCACAGCTCATTACTCACAGTTCATCGCTCACAGTTCGTATCTCATAATTTGAGTCTGCGCCACTAGATCCTTCGCTCCGCTCAGGATGACAAACGCAGACAAATATCTCATAACTCGTATCTCGTAATTCGTAATAAAAAAAATCCCCCGCATTTCTGCGGAGGATTTTTTAATGCTTTGAGCCAAGCTAATTAAGCTTCGTCGTCAGCCAGTTCCGGAGCCTTCTTGATCACGTTGCGGCGGCCATAGCGAACCTTGGACGGATCGAAAGTGGTTTCAACCGGAGCAATATCAGCTTCGTTCACAACCGGTGCTGCAACAGCTGCGGGAGCTGCGGCGGGGGCTTCAACTGCGGGTGCTGCGGGAGCGGCCGGAGTTTCAACCGGGATGCGAGGAGCGAGGGGACGGCGTTCAGCAACAGGAGCTTCAGCGGCGACCGGTGCAGCAGCTTCGGTAGCGGCAGCTACGGGAGCGGCGGCTTCTGCGGCAGGAGCTGCAGCGGCGGCGTTGAATTCACGACGGGGACGTTCCGGGCGGCCTTCGCGACGGTCGCGGCGGTTGCCACGTTCGTTGCGTTCAGCGCGCTGTTCACGCTGTTCATTACGGGCAGCCGGCTGTGCAGCGTTGGCGGCCTTGTTTTCGCGATTTTCGCGGTTTTCCTTTGCAGGACGTTCCTTATTTTCCTTCTGGCGATTTTCCTTGTTGTTGCGTTCACCGCGCTGAGCCATTTCCTGAGCGTTAACGGGGCGGCGTGCGCCCGGCTTCAGGTTCATGTCGGGGGTGAGCTTCTTGAAAATCGGGGTACGAAGCATAGTAAGGAGCTTGTTAACCTTAGTCAGGATAACGATGCTCAAGATCACTGCAACGAGTGAGAGAGCGATTGCGATGTATTCCATTCGGGGCACCTCATAAATAAGGGTTGACCGCGACTACAGGCTGGAAGAACCCGCAGGCGGTGTGGCGTTGGGTTAATGTAATCCGTATTCGGATTTATGCTTAAAGCCATCTTACTAGCGCCTCCGGAGAGGCTTGACTGGCCATAAGGCTTCGGGCAAATTGGGCCGGCGAAGCATTTAAAGGGGTCTCCGCCGCAGCGGTAGACGGGTTTTTGCCACGAGGCCAAATATACAAAATATTCACAACGAATCCCCCGCACCGACCGACTAGAGGTGGCAGTTCAAGTTGGAATATCTGACTTTTTATATAAAAAAAGCGGGCATAACCCGCTGTTTCCTTAATTTTCAGGCCGAAGGCCCCAAAGTTAGAGGTGCATATCCAGCTTTTGTAAAGATTTCTTCACGGAATCGCCGTAGGCGTTCAGGGAATCCAGGGTATGCTGAAGCGAATCTACAGAGTGCTGAAGACTGGCGTTATTCTGTTTCAGGCGTGTAATTTCGGCCTGTGCTTCCTTATCGGCGCAGCCCATAAAAGAGAAAGCCATTAGAATAAAAATCAAAGACAAAAGGGAATAAAACTTCATGTTCCCAATAATAGAAATTAGAATGGATGGTAATTTCTATCTTGTGGAGCGTAATTTAAAATCCGGTACGCAATGATGAAAGAACAAGAACTTTTGATGCCTGTTGGAACCTGGGAAATGCTGGAAGCCGCCGTCAAGAACGGGGCCAACGCCGTGTATTTCGGGGTTCCCCACTGGAACGCTCGCGGCCGTACCGAAGACTTTTCTTTTGAAGATGTAAAGGCCATGATCGAGTATGCCCGAAGCCGAGGCGTCCGCAGTTTCATGGCCATGAACGTTCTTGTTTTCGAGCGTGAGCTGCAGGAGTTGCCGGAATTCCTGGCCCAGATTATCGCCTTGAAACCCGACGCCTTTATTATCCAGGACATTGGCCTCGCCCGCTTGATTCGCGCAATTTGCCCGGAACAGGAAATCCACGCCAGCACCCAGATGACCCTGGCCAGCGCCGAGGGCGTAAACCTGGTAAAATCCATCGGCTTTAACCGCGCCGTTTTGAGCCGCGAACTTTCGGCCAAGCAGATTGCCGCCGTCAAGAGCGGAACCGACCTTGAAATCGAAGTGTTCGTACACGGAGCCCTTTGCGTCTCCTATTCCGGCCAGTGCCTCACCAGTGAAAACTTCGGCGGAAGATCCGCAAACCGAGGCCAGTGCGCCCAAAGTTGCCGCCTCCCCTACCGCATTTTTGTAGACGGCAAGGAATTCACCGAAACCGACGCCCAGTATTTGTTCAGCACCCGCGATTTGTGCGCCCTCCCCAAGCTTGAGGAACTTGCCGAAATCGGCGTGGAATCCCTGAAGGTGGAAGGCCGTCTGAAGAGCCCGGAATACGTGGCTGCCGTAACGAGAGCCTATAGAAAGGCGTTGGACAACATTTCCGCAGCCACCAGCAAGCGGGGCGATCTCGGTCTGGAAAGTTCAGACTTGGAACCGCTGGAAGTCTTGTTCTCCCGCGGGTTGACTACCGGCTGGCTTGATGGCGACAACCACCAGGAACTGGTGAACGGAACCTTCAGCAATCATCACGGTCTTTATTTAGGTAAAGTCGTCAAGGTAGAGCGTTCATCTGTTTTTGTAACCGCCGAAAAGGAATGGCTCCCCCGCCCCGGCGACGGCATCCTCTTTGAAGATTACCGCTTTGGCGTCTCCCAGGGAAGCCGCCTGTACGGAGCGCAGATTGTACATAACGCCCACAGCAAGCGTGGAGACGGCATGCGTGGCATGGGTCCGCTGCTGCGCCTGGACTTCGGCTACGATTTCGACACACGAAAGATCGGCCGCAACATGGACGTTTTCCGCAACGACTCCCCCACCCTGGAAAAGGAACTGCGCAAGACATTTACCGACCGAAATCAGGAAACCAAGCGTGCGGTGAACATGGAACTTTCCGGTGCGGTGGGCGAACCTCTGACCTTGAAAGTCTGGCTGGCGGGAACCACCCTGATGCAAGGGATGGATAAGGCCGCAGAAGTACAAAGCGAACAGATTTTGGAACAGGCGAAAAATGCAGTCGACCCTGCAGCTCTGGAAGCGCTGGCCCGCAAGGAACTTGGGGGCCTGTCGGCCACGCCCTATGAACTTGGAAGTCTGATGGTCCACGTGGCCGGCGCACCTTTCGTACCCGGAAAGGTGCTGCGCAACCTGCGACAGTCCGCAATTCAACAGCTGGAAGCCTCCTCCCTGCAGTGGAAGGAAATGAATATCAGCGCCGCAAACGGGAAAAAATTCCTGCAGACAATTTCTGCAAAGTTCGCCGTTGCCGCCAAGAAGTCCGCAGCTGCTCAAGATCCATCGGCTTCGCTCCGCTCCGCTCAGGATGACACGCAAAAAGAATTCGGCATCGTCCACAAAGTTGCAAAGCCCGTCATCTCCGTGCTGGTCCGCAACCCGGAACAGATTGCCGCCCTCAAGGGATTAGACATCGACAACGTCATCATGGATTTCGACTGGGGCGTCAAATATGACGAACCCCTCCAGCAGATTCGTGAACTTGGTTTTAAGGCTGGCATGGCCACCCTGCGAATCCACAAGCCCGGCGAAAATCATTACCTGAAAAAGATTCTGGAACTCAGCCCGGATTTCGCCCTTGTCCGCAATCTTGGTTCCCTGTCCATCCTCAAGGATAGCGGGATCCCTCTCGTAGGCGACTACAGCCTGAACGCCGCCAACTCCGCCAGCTACGAATGGCTTCTGGATCAGGGACTGCAGACAATCCACCCCTCCTGGGATCTAAACAGCACCCAGCTTTTCGACCTGCTGAAAAACATCGACGGCAGCCGCCTGGAACTGACCCTTCACCAGTACATGCCCGCCTTCCATTCGGAATATTGCGCTTTCGCCCGCAGCCTTACTACAGGCCGCCGCTTCCCGGAATGCGGAAAAATCTGCACCCAGCACAAGGTGGAAATCCTGGACCACAAGGGAGAACGCCACTTCCTGCAATCCGACGCAGAATGCCGCAACACCCTATTCGTAGGCCGTCCCCAGTCTGCGCTTAAATTGATGCCTCAACTTCGCACCTCCGGCGTAAACCATTTCCGCCTAGAAATGCTCAACGAAGATCCAGAAACTGTCCGACGCAAGGTGCTAATTTACACCCAGGCCATCCGCGGAAAAGTCTCCATCGAAGATGCCATCCGTGAAGCCGGCATTCAGGAAAAGTACGGCCTCAGCGAAGGCCAGCTCTTCAACGAAAGCACCTGGCAGAACCGCAAGAAATGCGATTAAGTCGACCCCCTATAGGGCCTTCATCATTACGGTCTTGTTGAATTCTTCGGGGGTAGTAAAAGTAGGCACTATGTCATGCAGGGCGCTGATGGCAGCCTTGTCGTCATTTTTCTTGGCCGCATTACGCAAGGTCCACAGCGCCACAATAAACTGATCCATGTCGATTTCGATCTGCTTTCCGATAAAGATCAGCTTGTTCTTTGTGCGCAGCAACCCCTCTTCGTTCATGAGGAGTTCTTCCTTGATCTTTTCGCCGGGGCGTAAACCGGTAAACTTGATTTCCACATCCTTGTAGGGCACCTTGCCGTACATGCGAATCAGGTTCTCGGCCAGGCTAACAATCTTGACCGGCTGGCCCATGTCCAGCACAAAGATTTCGCCACCCTTGGCAATGGAGGCCGCTTCCATCACCAGGCTCACCGCCTCGGGAATGGTCATAAAGTAGCGGATTATGTCGGGGTGGGTCACGGTCACGGGGCCGCCCTTTTCGATCTGGCGCTTAAACAGGGGGATCACGCTACCGTTGCTGCCCAGCACGTTTCCAAAACGGGTGGTCACGAATTCGGTCTTGCTGCCGGCCTGCTGGCTCAGGTACTGCACGATCATTTCGCAGCAGCGCTTGCTAGCCCCCATGACGTTGGTGGGGTTCACGGCCTTATCGGTACTGATCATCACGAACTTCTGTACATTGTTGAACAGGGCCAGGCAACCCATGTTAAAGGTACCCATCACGTTGTTCTTGATGGCTTCCATGGGGTTGTGTTCCATAAGGGGCACATGCTTGTGGGCGGCGGCATGGAACACCACGTCGGGCTTGTAGGTCTTGAAGATTTCGTTCATGCGGAAGTAGTCTCGCACACTGGCAATCAGGGTCACCAGGTTCAGTTCCTTGCCATATTCCATGACCAGTTCCTGCTGGATATCGTAGGCATTGTTTTCGTAAATGTCTATGATAATCACCTGCTTGGGATTGTACTTGGCAATCTGGCGTACCAGTTCGCTACCGATACTGCCACCGCCGCCACTAACCATGCAGACCTTGCCTTCGATAAAGTTGCGCACATCCTTGTTGTTGAACTTGATTGGTTCACGGCCCAGCAGGTCTTCTACCTTGATGTCGCGGATCTGGCCCACGTAATTGCCGGATTCCACAATATTGCCCAGGAAGGGGACCACCTTTACAGGCAGGTTGGTGTCGTTACAGATTTCCAAAATTTTCTGGCGGTCGGGGGCCGGGCAGCTGGGAATACAGAAAAGGATTTCTTCGATGCGTTCGAGCCTTGCGATTTTTGGGATTTCGCTGGTACCGCCGGCAACAAGAACCCCTTCAAAGGTCTTACCGATCTTATCACGGTCATCATCAATCAGGCAAACAGGATTGATCTTGCTGGCCGCATTGTCAGATGACATATCTTCCGAGGCCACCTTGAATTCACGGAGCAAAGCCAAAGAGGCGCTGCCGGCACCAATGATCATGGTGCGCTTGCGGTGGGCTTCGTCCATGCCGGTCTTAAGGAGCACCATAAAGGCATCCTTGAACAGGTAGCGGAAAGCGCAAATGCCAAAGGTCGCCACGATAAAGTGGAGGATCTGAAACTCAATGAATACTTTTTCGGTAGTCAGGTACAGCAAGAAGTAGCCCAGGAGCATGCCCAAAAGGCAGCCATAGATACAGCTCAGGTAATCCTTCTTGCTAAAATAGCGCCACAGCTTATTGTAGGCCCCCATAAAAATCAGGGAACCAAAGCAGGTCAATACAGTCAATGCAAAAATGACAATGAGGTCGGGGCGTCCGATACGTTCTGCAAGCAAAGGGAGAGGAACATTCGCTACTAGCCCTGCAAAAACAACGATGCATGCATCCGCTACAGCCAACAAACGCTTTCGCAACCTGAAGTTGGCAAACAGTAGACGAATTTTATTTAGCATAAGCCACTCCCTTTTTATATACCCATGCTCCAGGATTCGTAAAATATAGAAACTACCACATGAGTGTGGTGCGCACATTTACTGCAGGGTCGCTTCCAAAGGTGTATTCCCCCATGAATCCAACATACACGCCCCTAAAATCAAGGGCGACGGTGCCATTGTAGTGCATTTTTGCACCATGTATAAAGTGCTTTTCTGCCCATTTGTAGGGGTCATCAATGCTGCTGCCGTAATCATCACCCTTCCAGAGCCACTGACTACGGTAACTCATAAATATACTGCGAGTCGTCGCAGACTTATCTAAAGTCATTCTACCATATATGGCCCAGTCGATACTCAAGCTATTTGGTCCATTGGGATTTCCTAGAGGCATTCCCAGGTGAGCCATCTGGGCCATAGCTGTATCATAATGACCATAGGTGTATGGTTCTACACGGGCAATTTCTGCGATAGTTCCGGCTTCAATCTTTTTTTCCTTAAGATAAAAGTCATGGGACACTTGCATACCCGCCATGGCTGCCCAACGGTTATTGCTGTACTTGTTTTCGTATACGGCCATGGGAGACTCCAGGTCATCCAAGAAGAATTCACCATAGATTCGAGCCGTATTGAATAGACGATAATTCAAATCCATAGATAGAGCGCCGTTATTCACTCGCTCGGTGTAATTGCCCTTTTCGATAAACAGGGGTACCACGGGAACAAAGAGCCAAGGTTTATTTTCGTTGTACAGGATTTGCAATTCGCTTATGCCAACCACCAAGTCGTTTTTGAACAAGTTAAGTTCGTAACGGTGTGCATACAGATTACGATCATTCAGGTTATCCTTGCTGTAACTCCAGCTGTTGACACGGAGGTCTGCGTAGGCGCTTAGTACATGGAGGGGACCAAACTTAAAATCCAGGGAAATCATGTTATAAGGGAGCGCAAACTGGTTTAAAGACAAATTATTGTAATAACCGGGCCCCCAGTGCATTACATCTCGGGCAAGTTCCAGCCTGGCAAAAGCATAGTTCAAACCAAGGTGGGCGCGATAACGGGAATAGCTAACGTAATCGGCTCCGCCGTCATTGCTATTTTCACTTTGAACATCAAAGACTTCCCCATCATAACTCTTGGGTTTACGTTTGGCGCCCTTATTGACTCCTGCACTGTGCGCTTCAGAATACATACGGGCATCAAGGTCAAAATCCAGGGAATCGGCAAAGCCTCGAATGTAAAGACCAGCATCAACACCAGGCCAAATAGTATCGTCTAGGGCTTCGCCTCCGCGAAAGTCAATTCCAAGTATAGGAGAAACGGCAACTGCATAAACGTGGGGACCGCCAACGAACACATCGCCGATAGTATCCGCAATGCTTGCCATGGCGCGGGCTTCCGTTTCATTGAAGTGTGTGCGGAAGGTGGTATCGCGGGCAGGGTATGCAAAGAACTGTCTACCCTCCCCTATGGTATGCCTATGGTATTCCAACAACATGGGCATATAATCCAGCCCACGAAGGTTACGGTTATGTTCGGTTCCGTGTACAGGAGATGCAGCAAAAGCGGTATTTGCCAACAAACCAAGCAAGGCAAAGGCTACAGCAACCGCACCCAAGAAAGCAAAAACGCCACGGGTCTCGGAATCATCCTTACTTTTTCTTGGAGTAATACCCATAGTATCCATAACCATAACCGTATCCATAACGGCCGGTTTCACGTTCGCAGTGGTTCATCACAAAGGCCTTTGGCTTTTCTCCAAAGCGATTCATCTTGGTCATCGCCTCGGAAATTTCATCCATGCTATGCTTTCCATAATGCAGAACAAACAGGCTGAAATCGGCAGCAGGGTAAATCAATTCGGCATCGGTCACCATGCTCATGGGTGGGGTATCCACAATAATTACATCGAATTGTTTGCGGGCCTCATCAAGCATGCTCCTAAAGTTTTCACCACGCAATAGTTCACTGGGCGACAGCTTCGTGTGTCCAGCAGAAATAACAAACAAGTTTTCAATATCAGAGGTTGCAACTGCAACTCCAAATTCACACAAACCTCCCAGCACTTCAGCCAGACCCATTTTACTACTGCTACGATGCACGCCTCGACGCATATCCGCATCAATCAGCAAAGTGCGCTTGCCAGACGTAGCGTGTAGTGCAGCCAAGTTAGAAGAAACAAAACTCTTACCTACACCAGGAATAAGACCAGACACCATGATTACAGGATGGGTCTGAGACGGAACCGTAAAATCCACAGAGGTAAGCAAACTGCGGAAGGCTTCGCTTGCCGGATCTTCAGGTTGAGAAACAACCAAGGGAACCAAATTGCGACGACGTGCCTTCATGACCTTACCACGACGTTCAGGAATCTTTGCGAAAACACTGATACTCGTAGCCTTTTCCACCTCAGTTGTACTACGGACGCCGTTGTGGAGCATACGCATAAGGAACACCAGCAACACCGCAACCATGAAGGATGCGGCAACGCAGCAGATAAGGATGTTCAACTTCTTGGGTTTGCTGGGGCGATCTTCCACCATGGCATAATCCACCACGCGTACGTTACCCACTTCGCCGGCACGAACCACGCGAAGTTGCTGGATGTTGTTGAGCATGGTATTATAAATAGCATTGTTCACCTGCACATCTTCCTGCAGGCGCATCACTTCTTGCTGAGTCAAGGGCATCTTAGCTGCGCTAGCCTTCAACTTAGAAAGTTCGCCCTTCAACTTGTCCTGCTGCTTAGCAATGGTACGCACTGCCGGGTGTTCATCTTTGAACAAGCGAGTAGCTTCCTGATATTCCTGCTGCAGCTTCAGCAACTGCTTCTGCAAGTCCACTTCTTTCTGCAAATGAACCTGAGTTTCACCAGTCATGTCCACAGAACCAATCTTATGGCGGTAATCGGCCAGGATCTTTTCGGCGGTGTCCAACTTGGCCTTAACACCGGGTAACTGTTTTTCTAGGAATTCCAAAGTCTTTTCGGCTTCGGCACTACGCTTTTCTACATTGTGGCGCACGTAGGTATTTGCAATGGCATTCAGGATTGTTGCGGAACGATCAGCATAGCGATGTTTAAGGGAAACGGCCAGAATACCGGTCTGCTTCCCCTTTTCGCTAACAGATAACTTTCGGGCTAGGCTACGAATGGCGGCCAGCGGCTTAAGTTGCTGTAGTACAAATTCCTGACCGACGGCTGCGCGAATCAGGCGCACACGCATCACCAACGTATCACCGGCATAGGGAGCGCGAACAGTTTCGCCGACTTCAGCTTCTACAAGTTTTGCCCCTTCGGGAGTAATGACGGCATAGGAATTAGCGCCCGTCACCGTGGCAGTCCAGCGGTCACGGCGGGCAATTTCTGGAATATCCAGTTCGTCGATGTCCATGCGACCTTCGCGATGGAGCAGGCGATCCATCTTGCCTACCGGAATGGCATTAAAGCGCAGATGCTCCTCTTCAACCACATAGGCAAGCACGCTACGGCTCTTAACCAGTTCGATTTCGGCGTCGGCGGGGCTAGTCATATCCAACAGGGCACCCATTTCGCCCATGGCTCGGGTAGCCTTGTTTCCGCGAATATCAATCTGCAGCATGGCGTCGCTTGTAAATTCGGGACGAATCCAGTTCATGACCAGACAGCCAATCAGTGCGCCAACAACCATAAAGGTTGCAATAAAAAACTTCTTAGACCAGAGAATACCAATGGCTTCTATCAATGTGATGGTATCCCCAGCCCTCTGGGGAAGCAGACCTGCCAAATTGATAGTCGCTTTCTGTTCGTTCGTTTCCATACAATACTCCTAGTGGTGCCAAATATAACATTTATGTAATATTTTGGAGAGGTGATACTAGTCACTAGCCAGTGATATACACAATTTGTATTTTAGAAAACAACCAAAAAACACTGCCCCCACCCCATCCTAACCCCACGGGGGCAAAATATGGAGATGTAACATGAAACTGTTTTCTCGTGCAATTGCAGAAGCAATCGGTACTTTCTGGCTGGTCTTGGGCGGCTGCGGCTCCGCAGTCCTCGCTTGCGGCGTCCCCACAACCGGCATCGGTTACGTTGGCGTTTCTCTCGCCTTCGGTCTTACCGTTCTGACCATGGCCTATGCCATTGGCCATATTTCCGGTTGCCACCTGAACCCTGCAGTTACCCTGGGCCTTGTCATGGGCGGTCGTTTCTCTGCCAAGGAAGCTCCGGCTTACATCGTCGCACAGATTTTGGGCGGTATCGTCGCAGCAGGTATCCTTCTGCTGGTGGCATGCCCCAACCTGACTAACGCAGGCATCGGTGCCTTCGCCACTAACGGCTGGTCCGATTCCCTGGTAAACGGCGTGAACGCCTTCGGTGGCAAGGCCACTGGCATGGGCACCGCATTTATCGTCGAAATGGTCCTCACAGGCATCTTCCTGTTTGTGATCATGGGCGCAACCGATAGCCGCGCTCCCGCAGGCTTCGCCCCCATCGCCATCGGCCTCTGCCTCACCCTGATCCACCTGATTTCTATCCCCGTAACCAACACCTCCGTGAACCCGGCCCGTTCCACTGCAATGGCCGTGTTTGTTGGCGGTGCAGCTATCAAGCAGCTGTGGCTCTTCTGGGTAGCCCCCATTCTCGGCGGCTGCATCGGCGGTTTCGCCTACAAGATGCTGGGCAAGTCCAAGTAATCGTCAAACGTACTAGCCCGCTCTAAAGGCAAAATAACGGAACTTTTAGTTTCTAGATGGCGTGACTTCGGTCATGCCATCCTTTTTTTTATGCACAAAGAATGTAAAGAAAACCTTATAATTGTACTTATATGGGAATCTTTAGTTAATTTGAGGCTTGGTAGTGTGTGGTTTTGGATTGATTTAGTTTCACTTTGAGGTGTTTTGTGAATAAGAAAATCGTCCGTATGTCTGTAATGGCACGTTATGCCCTGGCAGGATCTTTAATTTTGGGTACAGCTCTTGGAACAACAGCCTGTTCCGACGACAGTTCAACCGGCGCTGATGATAGCACCACCGGAGAGCTGATCAATTCCAGCGAATCTAGCGAACCTATTTACGACGAAAACGGCAATATCATTTCTAGCGCAAGCGGAGATGTTACCCCTGTCGACCCAAACAATCCTGCCCCCCTCAGCAGCGCCGGTGTCGTAGACCCGAACAATCCCTCCCCCAATTCCAACGGTTCCACGGAACCCACCCCGGTGGACCCCAATAATCCTGTACCTACCAGCAGCGCAGGCGTCATTACGGAACCTTCTTCCAGCGCCCTCAAGGAATATGACGACAACCACGCTCCCAAGGAGAGCTTCTTGCCGCCGGCAGGTTTCTATACCAGTTTGACCATCGATCCGCCTACCCCCCAAAAGGGAGGCCAGATCAAGTGTACCTTCGATGGCTCCTTCCCCACCCAGAATTCCGAAAGCATTACTGCAGCCAAGCCGATTACCGAAAACACCGTGATCCGCTGCTCTGAATTTGTAAATGGGCAAGCCGCAGATACAACAACGCAAACATATTTTATTAACGAAAATGTGACCATGCCTGTGGTCGCCCTGACGGTGAATCACCACGACATGTTCGACTCCACCGATGGCCTTTATGCTACAGGCCCCCTGACCAACAACCAGGGCGGCGGCATGTGGGATATAGGCGGTTTCGGTGCCACCGACAACAACAATCCCAAGTGCAGCGAACCCTGTAAGCAGGCCAACTTCTGGAAGGATACAGAACTCCCTGTCCATGTAGAATTCTTCGAAAACGGAAGTTCCACCAAGACCAAGAACTGGGAATTTGATGCCGGCATCTCTATTATCGGAAACTACAGCCGCTATAAGCCCAAGAAGAGCGTCGCCATCAAGATGGATAATGACAACTATGGCGACAAGACCTTAAAGTATTCCCTGTTCAAGACCCGCCCCGAAGCCAAGAAGTTCAAGGCATTCAACCTCCGCAACAACGGTAACCGCTTCTGGACAGACTACTTTGGCGACCCCATGCTGGTAAGCCTCATGGAAGGTACCGAAGTGGACTACCAGCGTAGCCGCCAGGTGGTGGTATTCTACAACGGCGAATACTTCGGCATCCACGACATGCGCGAACGCCTGAACCGCAGTTTTGCCGAAACCAACTACGGTGTCGACAGCAAGAGCATCAACGTTGTCAAGAACTGCAGCAACGGCGACGAAGGCTATCAGAATGGTTGGTGCCCCAGCGGTACCAACGGAGCCTCGGCTAATGAATTCGCACAGCTGGTAAATACGATTACCAGTGGCAACTTCGAAGGCGAAAACAACCAGCAGTACGAAGAAGTCAAGAAGAAACTGAACATAAGCAGTTTCGCCCAGTATATGATTGCCGAAATGTATATCCACAACGGCGACTGGCCCAACAACAACATCCGTTTCTGGGGTAGCCCCGCCAATGGCCAGCCCTTCAAGGCCATGATCTTCGACGTGGACCATGGTTACGGCTTTAGCCCGGGTATTACCGGCTTCGATACCGAAAGCCAAAATATGTTCCAGTGGGTTCTGGGAAGCGCAACCATGGATAACAACAATGGAGGCAACCAGGGTGGCAACCAGGGCGGCATAGGTGGTATCGGCGGCTTCGGCGGCGGTATGGGCGGCTGGGGCATGGGCTCCACCACCACACTGGGCAACATGCTAAAGAAACTCCTGGCCAACCCCGATTTCAAGCGTCTGTTCATTAACCAGTCCTGCATCTTGCTGAACAGCTACCTGACTTACGAAAAGGTCCAGGCCGCCGTACAGAATATGCTGGCCACCATTCCCAGTAGCGAACAGTCCCGCGACGAACAGCGCTGGCCCCGTAACCAGAGCAGCTTTACCTGGGCCCCCTCCGGCAGCGATTTGCTGCGATTCGCACAGAACCGCACCGAAACCACCCGCCAGGAACTGGCCAACTACTTCGGCCTTTCCGGTGAAGTTTCTGTAACCCTGTCTGCAAGCGGTAACGGCAAGATCTATGTCGATGAAATGGCCCTCCCCAGCACCACTTACCAGGGCAAATTCCTGGCAGGAAACCCGCTGAAGCTTACCGCCGTGGCCGTATCGGGAGGCGTATTCACGGGATGGTCTGACGGATCTACTGAGAATCCTCGCCTGGTTGAACCTAGCGCAGGCATGACCTTGACGGCTCAATTCAAATAAGATTTCTCTATCGGTTTAGAAGATTTCAGAAAAACGTGGTGCTTCGGCATCACGTTTTTTGCGATTTAAAGCACAGTTTAACACAAAAAAGGTTAACGTCCCTACCTTTTTTGTTAAAAAAAAATATCTTAATCAAGTGTGAATGGAGAATTTTATGATTAAGCATTTAATTTTTCCCTTTTTAGTTTTTTTGACGGCTTTTTGCTTTACGAACTGTAGTACAATTGAAATTAGTGCTGCTGACAAAAATATCGAAGATGAAAATGGTATTCACCACGATACCGTGTATACTACTGACTCCCTGAGACAATTCTACATCCTCAACGATTCCATCGACAATGTCGACACGGTAAAGTTGGATTCAATTAGGGCAGTCATTGTCACTCACAACGATACCATCTATCTAGATAGCATAACTTACCTGGTAGATTCCTCTGCCGCCAAGGAATTTGAAAAACTGGTAAGCCTGGATTCCTGCGCAAAGGAATGGGAAAACTTTAGGGTAAACATCCCCAAGGGAAAGACATACATTTGTAAAGATGGTTCCTGGTCTGTCTATGTAGACTACACCTTGAATAATGCGGCAGTTACAGGCATGGCCCAGAAGGGGCCTCTCGCCTACCAGTCTAACGTAACCATTACCGAATTAACCCTGGATTCCCTTAAAAAGACGAGTAATAGTTTCAGCGACAAGATTTCTGGCAATATGGGGGAATTCGTGATTCCCAAGGTCACCCTGCAAAATCCCATTGTAGAAGTAGAAGCCGAAGGAACATTCCTTAACGAAGTTACCGGAAAGTGGAGTTTACAGAAGGTGACGCTCCAGGCAATTTCCAAGTTGAGCCACAAGGATTCAACCATCAGCCGCGACAGTGTCAACGTGAATCTGCTGACCCACCTGGAGTACCCCCGCGTAAAAAGACTGTATATGAAGGGCTACAGCGTTGATGCCGCCAAGAAGCAAGCTCAGCAGGAAATCATGAATGCACTAGGACTGGGAACTACCGTAGAACACGCCGAAGACCTGAACTTGTATGGCGAGATAGAAGGTGATGGCCTGCTGATGGCGGTTTCGTTACTGTTCCTGAGAGATCTTGACGATTCAACCGCTTTGGCAAACATTGAATCCTTCCGCAATGACCTGGCGCTCAATGGTGTCTGGAACGATTCTGCATTGAAGAAGGATATGGCCGACTGGGCCTACAGATTTTACGTCGACGTTAAATCCGTCAATATATCCGTAAACCTAAGCAGTTGGAATATTGCGGGAATCTCTTCATATACAAATTATCTGAATCAGTTCTGGTCAAATAAGTATGGCCTGGGCCAATGCAACTCCTACAGAAAAAACATCATTCTTCACAACAAGTCTGTAGCGGCAAGTTCCACTGAACAGTACTATATCTGCAATGGCACCAACTGGCGCGAGGCAACCACCATTGAAAAAGACACTTATAAATGGAATTCCTGCAAAACCGGAGACATCAAGAAAGGTAATGTTACCGATTCAGTCTATGTTTGCGGATTAGGCAACAATTGGACATATGACTACATGCAAACCTTGTTCCAGATTTGTGATGAGTCCTCAATTGGCAAAGTTGTGGAAGACTCCACTGAAACCCTGTATATTTGTACGGAAGAAGGCTTTGTCCAATATGATGTTGATGACGCATACGTACTTGACACTCGTGACGGCCAGATTTATAAGACGGCCAAGATTGGAACTCAAACCTGGATGGCTGAGAATTTGAATTTCGTGCCTACAGCTGAATCAGACCAAAGTTGGTGTTATGAAGGATTGGGCCCTGTTCAATCAACATCTCCTTGCTCCGAAAGAGGTCGATATTACCGCTGGAATGCCGCACTAAATAAGACAAGATCTTCTTGTGGATATGGAGTTAGTTGCACTTATTCAACCCCCATTCAGGGATCATGTCCTGTAGGTTGGCATATTCCCACATTAGAAGAATGGTATACTCTCATTAATTTTGTGATGAATGAATATTCCAATGCCGTTTTTGCATTAAACTCCACAACCACATGGACAAACTCCAGCTACGCCACCGATATTTATGGATTTAGCATTAAAGCATACGGAAGTAATCCATATGGAAATATTTCGTTCAGCAATGTGGGAACCCATGCAGAATTCTGGACTGCAGATCAGATATCCACAAGCAACAGCTATCAAATTTCATTCAAATACAATAACTACACAATAGAATCCTCGGACAAGGATGATGCCAGAAATATCCGCTGTATCAAGGATTAACCTAAAGGCGAGAAAAAGGATAAATTATGTTGAATAGAAAGATTTATACGATTTTCTTTGCTTTCAGCCTTTGGGCAGCTTTGTTCATTTACGGATGTGGCGATGACTCAACATCTAGTGCAACTGAACAAAATGGGAATGCATTTATATATGACACCGTGTATGTCAATGATTCCGTATTCAATATTGACACGTTAAAAATTCTTGATACGCTGTATCGTATCGACACGGTTTTTGTGGATTCCATCATTGGTGTCCTGGTGTTGAATCATGACACTATTTATTTAAAGGATTCCGCAGTCATTGCGGATACGGCAAAAATGAAATCCGTCCTGTCGTTCAAGGAACTCAAATACTGCTTTGATGAATGGGAAGGAAACCGCGTATACACCGTCACCAGTGGATACACCTATGTCTGTAAAGATGAACAATGGGTTCTTGACCGCACAGAACCTTATGCCCTGACAAACGGCACCATTACTGGCGTCGCCCAGAAGGGCCCCTTCATGTTCCATAGCGTAATCAATCTCACGGAACTTTACGGCGATTCCCTTTCAAAGACAACCCGTTCCTATACCGACGAAGTTTCTGGCAACAAGGGTGACTTCGTGATACCCGCCGTAACTCTTGAAAACGGCATCGTGTCCATGGAAGCATCCGGCCGATATTACAATGAAGTCACCGGCACATGGACGACAACTTATATGACATTACAGTCCCTTGTAGAAATTTCTGCAGGCGACCAGAAAAAGGTTGGACGTACCAAAGCGAACATCAATATCCTCACCCACCTGGAATATGACCGCGTATTAAAACTTTATCGGATGGGATATTCTTTAGCTGCTGCAAAAAAACAGGCCCAGCAGGAAATCATGAACGCATTCGGGTTCCCCACCAAGATTACCAACGCCGAAGATCTTGACCTGTTCAGCACCGCCAACAACAACGGCGTACTGATGACAATCTCGCTGCTGTTCCTCAGGGATCTGAGCGATTCTCTTACTGCAGAAGAAATCAGTCATTTTAGGCAGGACATTGCCGAAGATGGCCTCTGGCAAGATTCTGCGCAGAAAATCGCCATGGCCGACTGGGCCTATAGTTTTGACAAGAACATTGTTCGCGCTTCGGTGTCCAGCTGGAACATTGCGGAAATCGCATATTTCGATAACAGTATGAATGACTTCTGGCAGAACGCCTATGGCATCGGAAAATGCACCTCTACCCGTAACGCCGAAGTCATGAAGAATCAGAATCCCAACAGTTCTAACAAGGACCGTTACTTCATTTGTCGCTATGGTTCCGCCTGGGATTCTGCAACCACCTACGAAAAGGATACCTATGGCTGGAAGAATGATGAAATGGGAGCCGTTAAAAAAGGTAGCGCAACAGATTCATTCTACGTTTATAATGGCACATGGAGCTATGACCCCTTGCAGACCTTGTTCCAGAAATGCGATTCAACTAAGATAGGCATGATTCTGCTGGACACTCTAAGCAATCTTTACAAGATCTGTAGAGAATCTGGTATTGATGATGCTACCGCCTTGGAATACAACACTTACCAATGGGAAGCAGGAACCCCAGGTGAAATCAAGACTGGTTCCGTCAACCCTGATTATTACTACTACTATGTAGCCGACAGCGCATGGCGAGAAGCCAAGACCGTCGAAGTAGACACCTACCAATGGGAAGACGGTGTTGATGGCGATGTGAAAATGGGATCCGTGAATACAAGAAACTGTTACATCTACAGCGTGGATTCCTGGCAAGCTACAGCAACAACCATGTGCGACACTTATGGCTGGGCCGACGGTACCGAAGGCGAATTCAAGGCAGGAAACATAAATACCACCATCATTTATGTTTGGGATAGCGATGAATCTGCATGGCGCGAAGCTAAGGATGAATTCGAAAAAAATTATGGCGCATGCACAACCAATCGTGAAGGCGAAGAAATTCCGGTTAAGGCATGCACGATGTCCTGCACAGAAAAGGAATGGAGTCGCGCAACATTTACAGACTCTAGAGACGGCCAAAAATACACCTATGTCACAATCGGCACCCAGACCTGGATGGCAGAAAACCTGAATTTCGTGCCTACAGTAGAATCAGGACAAAGCTGGTGCTATGCAGGATCCAGTCCAGTCCAATCAACTTCTCCCTGCTCTGAAAGAGGCAGATATTATCGCTGGAATGCAGCACTGAATAAGACAAGATCTTCTTGTGGATACGGAGCCAGTTGTTCTTATTCGACCCCCATTCAGGGATCATGTCCTGCAGGTTGGCACATTCCCACTAGAGCCGAATGGAATACCTTAATTTCATTCGTGCAAACAGAATACTCCAACGCCGTATATGCTCTCAGAGCCACTACCACATGGACAACCTCTGATAATGCCACAGACGATTACGGATTTGATCTTAAGGCTTACGGAAGCAACCCATATAGCAATGGTTCGTTCAGCAATGTTGGATCTCGCGCAGATTACTGGACTGCAGACCAGTATTCCTCGAACAACGGCTATTACATTTATTTCAGTTCAAGCAGTAGCACAACAGAATACGCCGACAAGGATGATGCCAGAAATATCCGCTGCGTAAAGGACTAAACAAATCACAGGCTTAAATAACAACAAAGAATCTATTTACTATATTTCTCTGCGTATATTTTTTAACCCGTCTGTCGAAAAAGGCAGACTTCTAACCAAAGGAAGAAACAATGGCTGACAATCTGTCCGTCCTCGGCAAGGCTCGCAAGGCCTACCAGCCGAAACTCCCCGTCGCTCTCCGTAAGGGCGCCCTCAATGTCGCACTCAACAAGGGTAAGGCAACTGAATCTGTCTCTGATCAGAAGAAGATCAAGGCTCTGTTCCCCAACACCTACGGTGCTCCCTACATTCAGCTGAAGGCTGGCAAGGCTGCTGGCGAAGCTAAGGCTTTGAACGTTGGCGTTGTTCTTTCTGGCGGTCAGGCACCTGGTGGCCACAACGTTATCGCAGGTCTCTTCGACGGTATCAAGAGCATCAACAAGAATTCCAAGCTCCTGGGCTTCCTCGGCGGTCCGTCTGGCCTCGAAAACGGCAAGTTCATCGTGATCAACGAAAAGATCATGGACTCCTACCGCAACACTGGTGGTTTCGACATCATCCAGTCCGGCCGTACCAAGCTGGAAACTGAAGAACAGTTCAAGAAGTGCATGGCTGTTGCCAAGGCTCAGAAGCTGGACGCTATCGTCATCATCGGCGGTGACGACTCCAACACCAACGCTGCTGTTCTCGGTGAATACTTCCAGGCTAACGGCGCTTCCTGCGTTGTTTGCGGCTGCCCCAAGACCATCGACGGCGACCTCAAGAACGAATACATCGAAACCTCCTTTGGTTTCGACACCGCTGTGAAGACCTACTCTGAACTCATCGGCAACATCATGCGCGATGCTAACTCCGCTCAGAAGTACTGGCACTTCATCAAGCTCATGGGCCGTTCCGCTTCTCACATTGCTCTCGAAGCTGCTCTCCAGACCCACCCGAACGTCTGCTTGATCTCTGAAGAAGTCAAGGCCAAGAAGATGAAGCTGAAGCAGGTCATCAAGTATGTTGCAGACATCGTTGCTGCACGTGCTGCTGACGGCAAGAACTTCGGTGTTGCTCTCATTCCGGAAGGCCTCCTGGAATTCATCCCCGATGTTGGCGTTCTGATTTCTGAACTTTCCGAAGCCCTCGCTCACCACGAAAAGGAAGTTGAAGGCCTCGACACCGCTGCTAAGGTTGAAAAGCTCTGCCAGTGGGTTTCCAAGGCTTCTGCTGAAGTCCTCGTTTCTCTGCCTTCCTTCGTTCAGGCTCAGCTCATGCTGGACCGCGACTCTCATGGCAACGTTCAGGTTTCCCTCATCGAAACCGAAAAGCTCATCATCGACATGGTGAAGAGCGAACTCAAGAGCCGCAAGAACTTCAAGGGCAAGTTCTCCGCTCTCAACCACTTCTTCGGTTACGAAGGCCGTTGCGCAGCTCCGTCCAACTTCGACGCTGACTACTGCTACAGCCTGGGCTACACCGCTTCCGTTCTCGCTTTCAACAAGATGAACGGCTACATGAGCTCTGTTCGCGACCTGACCAAGGGTATCGAAAAGTGGACCGCCGGTGGCATTCCTATCACCATGATGATGAACATGGAACGCCGTCACGGTGCAGACAAGCCGGTTATCCAGAAGGCTCTCGTCGTTCTCGACGGTGCTCCGTTCAAGTTCTTCGCTGCTAACCGCGAAGAATGGGCCAAGACTGAATCCTACACCTATCCGGGTCCGATCCAGTACTGGGGTCCCAGCGAAGTTTGCGACGTTACCAACTTCACCATCAAGCTGGAACGCGGCGCAATGAAGGTTGCTGCTGCTAAGAAGGCTCCGGCCAAGAAGAAGTAATAGTCCGACTTTAATGGATTAAAGGAATCCTCACGCAATAGCGTGAGGGTTCTTTTTTTTGTTTCAACGGATTATTCAAAGCCCATTTGGAGTAGAAAGATACAAGTCCTTGATTGTAGCTTTGGCTACAAAAAAGGGAAAAACATGAACAAGCACAAACTTAATTTGCGTGCAATTAATGAAAGGTATGCGACATTCGCCAACTTTCTCTTGGGCCACCGTTTAATGTTCATCATTGCGACCTTGTTACTCGTCGCTTTAGCATTAGTCGGCACTAAAAAAATCTTTTACGAAACATCCTGGGATAGCTACTTCGTAGAAAATGACCCGATGCTTCAGCAGACCGACAAGTTCAAAGAACTTTTCGGCAACGACTACTTTGTAACGGTCCTTACCGAAACAGACAACATCTACACCCCCGAAAACCTCAAGCTACTGCGCGAGCTGAGCGAAGAACTTCGCGACAGCATTTCGTACTCCGACGGTAAAGTTACCTCGCTCACCAACGTGGAATACATGCTCGGCACCGACGAGGGAATGGAAATCACCCAGATTGTGCCCGAAGAGATTCCGCAGAACGAAGAAGGCATGAACCAGATCAAGGAACGCGTGAAGGCTAAATCCGAGCTTTCAAAGAAGCTAGTGACCGAAGACGGAAAACAGACCTGGATTTTATTAAAGCTCCGCCCCTTCCCCGACGATTCTGTATGGAAGGCCGAGGGCAAGATTGCTCCAGATATGCAGACCGGCGAAGAAACCGACCACATTATCGAAAAAGAAAAGTACGCACCGCTACACCCCTATGCAGGCGGCATGCCCTACATGAGCAAGCAGAAAATTAACTTTACCAACAAGGAAATGGGGCGCATCATGGGCATTACCCTCCTGTGCGCCATTTTCGTGATGGTTGTCGTAACCCGCTCACTCCGCGGAGTTGTAGCACCAATCCTTACCACATTTGTAGGCATTCTCCTTACATTTGGTCTTGCAGGCTTTACCGGCATGTACATGGATACGACAACTTCCATGATTCCGCCAATTCTTTCGTTTGCAGTCTCCATCGCCTACAACATCCACCTCTATTCCTTCTTTAGAAAGGAAATGTTGTTGCACGGCAAGAGGCGTACGGCTATCCTTAACGCAGTCAAGGAAACCGGATGGTCCATTACATTTTCTGGCCTTACGACCATTGTCGCCCTGTTTTCGTTCCTTGCCGTTATGCTAAAGCCCATTCGCGCAGTCGGAAGCCTTTCGGCATTGTGCGTTCTGTTTATCCTCGCCGTAGCGCTGGTAATCTCCCCAATCATGTTGAGTTTTGGCAAGGACAAAAAGCCAAGCCCGAAAGTTCTTGAAAAGGGAGATACCGGCCTCGGTTTGAAAATGGAGGCCCTAGGCAAGTTTGTTGATGCTCACTCCAAGGCAATCCTTGCCGTATTTGCAGCTTTGGCACTGGTTTCAGTTGTGGGCATGTTCCGAGTAGAACCTACCTTTGACGTGGAACGCACCATGGGCCGCAAGGTCACCTATGTCGATAGAATCCTCCACATGGCAGAAACAAAGCTCGGTGCCATATATTCCTACGAAATTGCCATAGAATTTCCCAACAACGACGACGCAAAATCTGTCGAAAATCTGAGCAAGCTCGACTCGCTCACTTCCATTGTCAAGGAGTTCAAGCTCACCAAGCGCGTAACCTCCATTCTCGACATCATCAAGGATTTGAACCGCACCCTTAACGAAAATAAGCAGGAACAATACACACTCCCCGCAACCGAAGAGGAAGTGGCTCAGATGCTTTTGCTCTACGAAAATGCGGGCGGAAGCGAATCCAACTACTGGATCGATTACGATTACAAAAACCTGCGCATGATGGTCGAAATCAACACCTATAACAGTAACGAGCTGGAATACGAACTAAAGGACATTACCGAAAAGGCATCCAATCTCTTTAGCAACGCAAAGGTCAGCGCCGTGGGTAACGTTCCCCAGTTTACGACCATGCAGCAGTACCTGGTACGTGGCCAGCTGATTTCCTTTGGCATTTCTGTACTCATAGTCGCCGTACTTTTAATGATTGTATTTGGCAGCGTGCGTACGGGTCTTATCGGCATGATTCCAAACATATCCCCGGCAATATTTGTTGGAGGCTATCTCGGATGGCGAGGAGTCCCGTTGGACATGATGACGGCTACCGTCATCCCCATGATCATTGGCCTTGCAGTAGACGATACAATCCACTTCATTAACCATGGAAAGCTTGAATTCGAACGCACCGGGAAATACACGGAATCCATTTCGAGAGTGTTCAAGACAACGGGTCCGGCCCTTGTTATGACAACCGTTATCATGTGTGTAACCTTTGCAAGTTTTAACACCTCGTGCTGCACAATGTTTTTCAACTTTGGATTCACGATTGTCGTAGGTCTCGCATCCGCCCTGGCAGCCGACTTGTTTGTAACACCTATTCTCATCAAGAAGTTTAAAATCTACGGTAAGGAAGAATAACCATGAAATTCAATTTTGTAGACAAGGCTATCGTTTTTATTTCCGTTCTCCTGACAGGTTTCTGCGCTGTTGCAGCAGAAAGCCTTGACGGCCGCACCATTGCCCAGATGGTAAAGAATCGCCCTGATGGCGACACCCGTACTTCGGATATGGAAATGACTCTCATTAACAAGGGTGGAAGTACTCGAGTGAGAAAAATTTCGAGCATGGCCATGGACGTTGGCAAGGATACGAAGCAAATTATGTTCTTCCTGTACCCCAATGACGTCAAGGGCACCGGGTTCCTGACCATTAACTACGACGATATGAACAAGGATAAGGACAAGTGGCTCTACATGCCTTCGCTCAAGAAGACTCGCCGCATTAGCGGCAAAAGCTCGAAGACGGACTATTTTATGGGCTCCGACTTTACCTTCGACGATATCGGCAAGCGTAACGTAGACGAAGATATCCATACACTCCTCCGCGAGGAATCCAAGAATGGGCATGACTACTGGGTGCTTGAATCAAAACCCAAGAAAAACGACGAAATCTACACCAAGAAAATCTCCTGGATCCGCAAGGACTGCCTCATTCCGGAGCGTGTGGAATACTATGACAGGCTTTCCACCTTGCAGCGAGTCCTCGTAAACGACAATATCGAAAATATTGGAGGTTTCTGGACCAGTACATCCATGAATATGGAAAATGTGCAGACCAAGCACAGCACCCATATTACCTTCAGTAACCAAAAATACGATGTCGAGATAGACCCAAAGATCTTTACGGTCAACCGCCTCGAAAAGGGAAAATAAAACTCGTCTATGGGGTTCTGGATTATGAAAAAGTTTTTATTGAGCATTCCCCTAGCAGCCTCAATCTGCTTTGCGCAAGAAGAGTCTAGCCTGCAATTCAACGGATTCGTTGATTCGTACCATGCCCTACAGACCGATTACCCCCACGAAATACTATCCTCACGAACGCGTATGCGTGGCGAGCTTCGTATGGATTACGAGAACGCCTCGTTATACGCAAGTTTTAACGCCATTTACAATGGCGTAGTCAAAAATAGCTCTGGCATAAATCTCCATGAGGCCTATCTGGATTATGCGAATGGTACAATAGATGTGAAAGTCGGGCGCCAGATTGTCGCATGGGGCGTAGCCGACGGCTTGCGCGTGACGGACCTGATTTCGCCTCTGGACTATACGGAGTTCCTGACGAAAGACTATGACGACACACGCATTTCAATCAATGCGGTTGACTTTAAGTATACTGGCGAAAATGCCATGGCGGAATTTATTTTTGTTCCGGTTCCAGAATACTTTCAGTTCCCCGAAACAACCGATAATCCGTGGTATTTCAAGACGCTACCCGAAAATGCTGAACTAGAGCTAAATAACTATCCCGAAAAACGCATTAAATACAGCGAATACGGAACCAGGCTTCGCTTTTTCCTTGAAAGCCTAGATATTTCCATTATGGCGTTGCACACTTACAACAAGTTACCCGTAATGGTATCCAGTTACGACTTTAACACAGGGGCTATTCTTGTAAAAGGCGTATACGACCCGATGACCGTCTTTGGCGGCGATATTTCGATGCCCATAGGCGAATTCGTGTTCCGAGGTGAAATTGCGGAATATTTCCACGAGCCACTCGCTCTTGCAAGCGGAACAGCATATTGCCACAAGAATACCTTTAATGCCCTCGCAGGAATCGACTGGTATGCCGGAAATAACTGGACTTTCATGGTGCAGTACCTGCATAAGTACCTGGCCGATTACGAAAAACGATTAAGCTCCGAAAAGAATACCTCCCAGGGGACCTTCCGCATATCGAAGGATTTGTTGAACAATACGCTCAAGCTTTCGCTTTACGGCATGATCGACTTTGACAACAAAAGCTACTATGGCCGCCTATCGGCAGATTACCAGCTCAACGACCAGATTACCCTATCGCTTGGCTATGATTTATTTGGCGGAGACAAGGGGCAGCTAGCCTCCTATGAAGAAAACAGTGGCGTATGGGCCAAGGCAAAATACTTTTTCTGATTGGATTATATAGGGTCCTTTTGGAGTAGCTAAGGGACACCACTAGAATTTATCTTGCACGCCATGGAAAATTCCGTCGCAAGCACAAACATTTCGCTGATTTTAATTGACGAAAATCAGAACGGTACCGTAGCAAAAATCGAAGGCGATTCACGCTTTTTGTCGAGAGTCGTTTCTATAGGCATCGTAAAGGGTTCCGAAATCAAGGTTTTAAAGAATGACGGCAAGTCTCCCCTCCTCATATTTGTGAGAGACACTGTCATAGCACTCAACCGCAAGGAAAGTGCGCAAATATGGATTGAAGCATGAACAAGAAGTCTTTCAAAATAGCCCTGCTTGGGCAGCCGAACTCAGGAAAGTCTACCTTGTTCAACGCGCTTACCGGTTTTCACCAGCATGTGGGCAACTGGCCCGGCAAAACGGTAGAAAAATGCGAAGGTCTCTTTATACATGATGACGCATCTTACGTGGTTGCGGACCTTCCCGGCAGCTACGGCCTTACCGCAAACTCAGAAGAAGAAGTCGTTACCAGGGAATATATCGAAAATGAAAAATTGGACCTAATCATAATCCTTGCAGATGCCTCCCAGCTGGAACGTAGCCTATACATGTTTTCGGACTACGTGGGCATTAGGATTCCGGTGCTTTTGGTGATCAATATGATTGATGTCGCCTACGAGCTTGGAATTAAAATAAAGATCGAAGATATTCAGAAAAAGCTGAACGTTCCTGTAATTGGCTTTAATGCTTCTGATTCTTCAGGCTACGACTACTTCTATTCAACGCTTGAAAAGGCACTCGAAAATCCGCGGGTACTTTCGGCAGATTCGCTCAAGAGTGCCTACGAAGAGTGTAATAACCAGGTGGCAATCAAAATTTCTGAAATACTTGCCAAGTACGATTTCAATCGGTACAATTCCCTATGGATCGCTACAAAGTTTATCGAAAATGACCAGCTCGTCATGGCCGAAGTAAGCAAGATTGCCTCATCCGAAGACCTTGAAAAGGCCGAAGAACTGAAGGGTGGAAACGATAGCAACGCTAGACTCATGATCGGCGAGTCCAAGTACTTCTGGATTTCCAATCTTATACGCGGTTGCATATCTAAGCGAAACGACAATATTACACTCCGTAAATTTGACAAGGTTGCTACACATCGCATAAAAGGCAAAATACTCGCCATAGCCATTATGCTTGTGGTGCTAATTCTCTGTATGGCGCTTGCCATGCCGGGCATTACCCTTGGCTTTGGCCTGCAAGGGTTCCTGAGCCCCATCGTAAGCGACTCACTCTCTTATATTGGTGTTGGAAATATCTTCATTTCGTTCATAAACAAGGTGATTATTGGCGGAGTGGGACTCACTATCTGCATGACAAGCTTTGTTTTTGCCATCGTATTCGTTTTCGGACTCCTAGAAGATGTGGGTTACATGGCCAGACTTTCGTACATCTTTGATTCTACCATGAGCCGCCTTGGCCTCCACGGCAAAGCAGTAATGCCACTATTTTCAGGCCTTGCCTGCTCGGCAGGGGCAGTTTGCGGCACTCGCGTCATTGACACTCAGGGACAGCGACTATTTACTATGATGCTTCTGTGGGGTATACCCTGTGGAGCAAAGCTTTCCGTTGTTCTTTTCATGGCAACAACCTTCTTTGGCTCCGTAGCCCCATTAATTGTACTTATCTTCTTTGCACTTATTCTAGGGTCTTTCTACCTGTCATCAAAGACGCTCGGAAAAAAGCTCCTGCCGGAAAACGAAAGAGTCGGCATTATCATGGAACTCCCCCCCTACCACAAGCCGCACTGGAAGGCTCTCTGCAAATCCGTTATTCGCAACGTGTGGAACGTATTCTGCAAGGCGGTCAAGATCATCGTCATGATTTCGGCACTATTCTGGATCCTCTCCTACTCCGCCGACGAAAATGTAACGCATACAATCCTTTACAAGATTGGAAACTTTATAGAGCCCGTCACGTCGCTTTTTGGCATGCGCTGGCAGCTGTTTATTTCGTACCTCGGAGGCGTATTCAGCAAAGAAGCCTCCCTCGGCATCATGAATACGCTCTTTGTCGGGGCTGGTGAATCATTCTCATTACTCACGAGGACTGGTGTGAGCGAAAATTTGGGAGAAGCTCTCAGGGCATCCGTCACAAAGCCCGAGGCATTAAGCTTCCTGTTCGCTTCCATGTTCAATATTCCCTGCGTTATTGCCATAGGGACCACCTACCGCGAAATGCATTCCGCAAGGTGGGTTGTGGCAATTATCGGATACTACTTCGCAATATCACTCGTTCTAGCCTTTATTGCATACCACATCGGTCTACTGATATTCTAAAAATGAAACTTATCAAGCTATTCACCATACTTACTTTCTCTACGCTTGCCTTTGCACAAGATGACGAAGTCACCACACTTGACGACGACTTTTTCGAGGAAACTACAGAAGGAGCCTCCCGTGCAGAATCTAACGATTCCGAATTTACGACTCAGAATAATGGCGGAGAAGAGGTTACCGTTCTCAGCGATCTTTCTGTTGATGGCGAAGGTATTAACGAATCTGCCCCGGCAGATACAAAGACAAAGGCAGAATCCGTCAAGGTTATGAACACCCAGGAATTGCAGGGTTCAAGCAATACCATTGCCGATGCGACAAATCGGTCGTCGGGGGTAAAAGTCAAGCAGTCCGGCGGCATGGGTAGCGATGCAAAGATAAGCATCCGCGGCATGGAAGGCAAAAATGTAAAGGTCCTTGTCAATGGAGTTCCCGTAGAGAACGGCAGCGGAAGCCTTTCCATAAACGACATTCCCATCGACATGATTGACCGCATCGAAGTCTACAAGAGTTACGTTCCAGAACGCTTTGCAACTGACGGCATGGGTGGCGTTATCAATGTGATTACAAGAAATATGCCAAAGAGCTGCATAAGCGCCTCATACTCATTCGGAAGCTTTAATACCCATAAGGTATCCCTAGACGCAAAATATGTGTACGCACTCGATTCCCTAAAAGGAAGGGCAATCGAAACGGGCGTCAGCAGCTACCTGAACTACTCCGATAACGACTACAAGTTTACAACTCCCTACATGGATACGACGGTTACCAGGGATCACGACCGCTACTACAGCTATTCCGTATCGCCCTATATCGCACTCGACAATTACTTTTTCGATAAGATTACCCTTGGCGGAAGCTACAATATTGGCGATAAGGAAGTCCAGGCAAAGAACCACAAGATTGTGGATGCCCATGGCGAATTCAGTGGCTGGGGCATAAACGCGGGCATTGAAAAGCAGGACCTATTTTTCAAGGGACTAGCCCTCTCGCTTGGCGTTTCATTTGAACGTTCCAATGAGACTTTCATCGATACTAGCCATACCTATCACTACGGCTGGACAGATGACGATGTCAAGGAAAGCAAGCGCAGCATCGGTGAAATAAGAATTTCTAGCCCAGCCTGGGACGAATTCGTCAACACCTCCGTAAAGGTGCCCTGGAATATCGATTACCAGTTCACAAGCAATCATTCCATCAACTGGAGTGGTCTTTATAAGTACGATCACCAAGATCCGACGGATAAACTTTCAGATGGAGGAAGGCAGCTTTCTACCGCAGGCTTCCCTGGATACAACTATTCCGTCGTATCGGGCCTTTCTCTCGAAGATAACTTTTGGAACTCCCACATCCAGAATATTATTGGTGTCAAGGGATACTATTACAAGCTAGATGCCGAAGATGATGCCGTTCGTCTGCAAAAGCTAAAGAGCGGGGCCGTCAGCCGTAAGAATATAGGCTATAGCGAAAACCTTAAATTCCAGATTGTGGAGCAGTTCTCCATTCGTGGTGGCTACCAACATAGTTTAAGATTCCCGACCCACGAAGAAATCTTTGGTGACGGAATGTACATAAATATAGCCCCAGCCCTAAAGCCCGAAGTTTCGGACAATTTTACCGCCGGCGCTGACATAGACCTAAAGCATATCCCCCTTATCCTCAAGGGACATTTGGAATTCAACTACTTCTACATGCTCCTGGATGATAGAATTTACCTGAACTCGCTCTTATCATCGATTCCTCGCCCCTATTACAATAGCGTTGGCACCAAGACCAAGGGCTTTGAAATCGACGCCAATGTCGATGTAAACGAGTACTTGAACCTTTCATGGAACATGACTAGTCTTGAAGTCAAGAGTCGCGAAGCAGACCCCAGCTATGGCATTGGCAAGAACTGGAATATACCGAACATCCCCCTGTTCTACATGAACTTTGGCGTAGAGCTCCATGCAGGCGATCTGTTCAATCGCGATGATTTCCTTAAGATTTACTGGAACGCAAACTATACCGACGAATACTATTACGCCTGGAAGGTTTCCAATAAACAGGAACGAATTATTCCTTCTTCTTTCTCTCAAAATATCGGCATCGAATACTCCATCTTCGCTAATATGCTTTCGTGGAATTTTGAAGTCACAAACTTTATGGACAGGATGATTTACGATAGCTATGGCGATTCCAAGCCTGGCAGGGCATTTAGCACAAAGATTAGGCTCAATCTGTAAGGTTTTAATCAAATAACAACAAAAAGGATCAATAATGAATACATTCAAGAAGACTCTTATCGCAGCAGCCTCTGCAAGCATCATGTTTGCAGCCTGCAGCGACGACTCCAGTTCCAACGCCTCTAGCGACGAATCTTCCACCACCGTCGCCACGTCAAGTTCCAGCACTAAGGGTGATGCAAAGTCTAGCTCCAGCGCCAAGGATGATGACAAATCCAGCTCTAGCACGGTCGCCAGCACAAAATACGGTATTTCGTTCATGGTTGGCGAAAGCCAGTTCTACGGCACCACTGCTCTTGATGAAGATTTCAATACCGCAATCAAGAGTTTCCATGAAACGACCTCTTCGGGTAGCCTAGTCTACTTTAACGGAGCCCTGTATAGCCTTTCCATGGATGAAACCGGTGCTTCCGTTCTCAAGATGTTCAAGCTGGACAAGAACCAGGATGTTCCTGAAAAACCGACAAAGACAAGAAGCTTCAATTCTACGGCACTCATGATGCAGTTCGTTGACAACAACAAGATGTACGTCATCGAAACTATGGCTGATAAGCTCATTGCCCTTAACCCAAGCGATTTGAGCATCACCGCCGAAATCGACCTTTCCGAATACGTTGATGAAGAAGTAAGTGCCGTCATGGCATTCCCGGGCTCCAGCGCCATTTCCGACGGCAAGCTCTACGTAACGCTCTATCAAGTTGTTGACCTCAACAACTCCATCATGGGCCCCCAGGGTGAAGTTGCCATTATCGATGTCGCAACGGACAAGGTGATTAAGGTTGCAAGCGAAAGCGAAACCTCTGCACTCGGTGTTTACGACGACATGAACAATACCATGGCATTTACCGATGAAGAAGGCGACGTCTACTTCTATGCCAACGGCGCAATGAACTTTATCGAAGGCTACAACGAAGGCTTTGTACGCATCAAGAAGGGTGAAGAAGATTTCGACACCAGCTATGTATTCCATCTGCACGAAGCAAAGTATGATGGCAAGAGCAGCAACACAAACTGGCTCATGACCGGTGGTGTCTATGCTGGCAACGGCAAGTTTGTCGGCCTCTTCGGCGATTTATCAGATCCGACCAACTTCAACAACTTTGAATGGCAGTATGTAGTCATTGATATCTACAAGAAGAGCATTAAGAAGATTGACCTCGGTCTCACCCTCCCCTGGCTAGTACCTTCCGTACACATGGATACTGATGGCACGGTGCTTCTCGGCCACATGGACGAAGAAGGAGCCTCCGTTCTCTACCGCTATGACCTAGATAGCGACAAGATCACAAAAGTTGCCGACGTAGAAACAGGCTTTGTCTACTACGTGTTCCCGCTGAGCAACAACTAAGGTTTTTGTTACCCCACAAAAAAAGAGGTCGCTCACATCACAGTGAGCGACCTCTTCCATGTTTTATAGAAATTAGACATTAGAGGAAATCTTTTTAGCGAAACTAAACATGTTCGCTGCGATACTCTTTAGGCGTTTGGCCAATGACTTGCTTGAATGCCGCAGTAAACTTACTGGAATTGATGTAGCCTACGCGGTTTGCAATTTCAAATATGGGGAGTTCGTCCTTTGCAAGATATTCCGCAGCGATTTTCATACGGTAATTCTTGAGATAGGCGTATATTGACTCCCCATAAGCTGTCTTAAAGCACTTTTTAAGTAACGTTGCACTCATATCCAGCTTCGATGCAAGATCCTCAATGGTGTAATGTTCATCTAGATTTTCGCGAATGAAGCTGACTACAAGCTCAATCTTGTCCTCGTTCTTTCTCGACAAGCGCTTTGGAGCATGCAGAAAATGAATTAGCGGAGCATCCTTCAAATAGGCGAATATTTCAAGAATTTTGAGCTTAAGATAGGTTAGACGCATGCTTTTGGGAACAAGATACAGTTCCGAAAAGATATTCAGAATTCTCTTATCCGAGCAAATGCGTACATTGGACCTAAGAGAGAGAACCTTCTCGTAAACGGCATTGAAGTCAATGTTAAAGTTGCAGAAGGCCGCCTGTATTTCGTTAACTGCATTCTTACTCGAGAAAACAATGGTCACGCCATGAAAAGTCTTTGTTGGAAACGAGAACATCTGATTTTTGAAGAAGGTCCTCGATATACCGAGATCTCCCCCTTCAAGGCTATCTTCGGAATCCAGTTCAAACTGAACTTCACCCATATAGCAATGAGTTATGGCCATGGCGTCTTGCGGAGCATCAAACTTAAGGACTGCGCATTTTACATGACAATCCACATACATCACATCAACACCATCTACAATATGGTAGACAACCAAATGACCTGTATCCGTACCATCGGACAACAGGTAGTGTTGCATGAACTCCGTTCTTTGAAGTAACTGAACATTCTTTTCAATAGAAAGATTTAGCATTTTAACCCCGATTTTCACGGTAAAAGTTAGCTAAATCTAACTAAAATGTCTAGTGGATCCTAATATGCTTTTTTATTACAAAGTACACACTAGAAGTATGATCACCTTTTTAAGGTTCCTTATAATCATTTATCAGTTGAATGTTGTATAATTTTTTCATTTGGAGCACATCAAGCACTGAAGCTACACGCTCGTAAGGGGTTTCCTTATCAATTTTTATGGCTATGGGCGATTTTTTATTAACCACATCCCCTGCCTTTTGCTCCAATACGGCAAGTTCTATCTTTTGGCCATTTAGGGCCAATTCATCCTTGCTTAGCTCAATATACAGACCTTCTGGAACATCGCGCTTGATTTCGCTCTGAATTTCAGGCAAAATCAATTTTAAGACAGATTCATCCTGCTTGAATACCGACGTTACCAAGAAAAATACCAGCAATAGGAAGACACAGTCAATAAGCGGCGTCATGTCCGGACGGAGTCTTTTTTTGTGCCTAACCATTATCGGAATCCTCTATATTGATAGAATGATCGCGTTCCTGGAGGATTCTCCCCATCTTCTGGAACACAAGATTTTCAACCTCGTCCTGTTCCATTTCCATATGGGCATTTAGATAGTTATAGGCAATGACGTGCGGAATGGCGACCAAAAGCCCAAGGACTGTAGTCACAAGTGCAAATTTGATACCCAGTGCAAAAGCCCCCGCATCGTCGAGACCAGAAACAGCTATTACGCCAAAAGCGTCAAAAATACCGGCCACCGTACCTAAAAGTCCCATCAATGGCGACACCGTCGCAATATTCTCGATGGTCGTAAGCCCCTTTGTCAATGGAGAAAAGGCTAGCGATATTTCGGTGCGAATATTTTCCACGATAATGTGGTGGTCCGTATTGGCAGAAACAATCCTATGAATAATCTTTGACGGGAGCCTATTCTGAACCCTGCGCTTGAAAACGACAATTGCCACTATTTTCCACACGATAATAGCATACCCAATAAAATTCATGGCGATTAGGATATAGGCAATGACGCCACCCTGCTTGATAAAATCAAGAACGTAATTCATTTTATTCCTCAATGAAGTTGATATTTGATGGGAATTTCGATTGTCCAATGATCTTTGTTTAAAAGATCAGGAATTGGAGCAACAGATGTTAGTGCGGCAACAGCATCCAAAGCACTCTGATCCAGGGCAGAATAGTCACTCCCCTTTGCCAAATGAATGTCTTCAACCCGTCCATTCTTTTGTACCGTAAAGCGAACTCGCACGGTGCCCTCTTGATTTAGGCGGCGCGCCGTGGTTGGATAAAGCTTATTCTTGTCGATATTTTTCTTGACCTGTACAAGATACGCCTTCATCACCTTTTGAATCGAATCCTTAGAAATCGGGGCTGGTTTAGGAGGCTCTACGGGAACGACTTTTTCAACCTTTGGCGGAGGGGGTGCAACAGGAACTTCAATAACTTCCGTCTCAACAGCTACAGCAATCGGCTCTATCGGTGGCGTTGGCTCTTCAACTTCAACAACCGAATCCTTTACGACATTCGGGATTATTTTCGCCTTGACAATCTTCTTTTTTGGGGCTACAATTTCTTGCGGAGGCTGAGGAGGAGGTAAAAAGATCTGTTCCACGCGGATAATTTCACTGCCATCACTCACGACTATTTGGGCAATTTTATCTTTATGGGCCACAAGCAATATGCAAAGATGCACTACAAGTGCACAAAGAACTCCAAATAGAAGTGCTCTATTAAACGAATAGCTCTTGTATGGATTCGTATTCATAAATATTTCTGCGGTAATTTACCCAAACCTACGCTTATTTTCTACTCCAAAAGGGATTGCAATAATCCCAATGGACAATCTGAAAATTTCTGAGATTTTTTGAGGCATCATCAACATGTGTGGAAGCATTTAGGCAGCCTTGCTAGATGATTCTCTCGATTCCGATTCCCATTCGTAGGCTATCTTTACATCTACATAGGAACAGCTCAACATTATCAGCGACAGCATGTTGTTCATATTCCTGAAGCCATAGGCAGTCCGTATCAGTAGCTTTATCTTGTTGTTCGTCGCCTCGATCCTTGCGTTTGACACGCCCAGCCTGATTGTGTTGAGGATTCCGTCGTAGTTGCGCTTGATCTTTGCGTACAGATCCTTTACTGGGCCGATGCGTGAGTGACTTGCCCGCCACAGCCACCTGTCCAGATTTTCCCTGGCATCGGCATAGCCCATCTTCAGGATGATGCGCAGCTCCTCCTTGAGCTGGTATGCCCTGTAGAGACGCGGATAGCGGCTGGCTATGAGCTCTATTTTTCTCTGCTGGCTTTCGTTAAGGTTTTCCGGAGCCTTGCCCAGAGCGTACCTGGAGTTCTTTATCCCCTCCGCGGTGCGGTCCTTCGGGACGCTGTCCTTCGTGGGCCTGCCTCGGCCCCGTTTCGGATTGCAGCGTTCCTTGCGGGCCTCCCTCCAGGCTTCCACACGGACCTTGTCCAGGGCATCCGTCGCCCACTGTACGACATGGAAGCTGTCCACGCACCGTTCGGCATTGGGCAGGAACTCCTCGATGCTTGACCTTATCCACTTGGCCCCATCACAAGTCACAAGCTCCACGCCCTTGCGCTGCTCTTCGCTGAGTTCCCTCATGAAGATGTCCAGCACCTCCTTCCCGTAGCCCTCGTGCACCCAGATCACGCAGCGCCTGTCGTGATCCACTACCACCGTTATGTACTTGTGCCCTTTCTTGTAGCTGGTCTCGTCGATGCCTATGCGCCTGAAGATGCAGCCTGCCTTGATAGGCCTTGTGTCCAGGCGTTCCCATACGCGGTCGACGATTTCTCCCACGGTATTCCAGGCGATGCGTAGCTGCTTTGCGACAGCCTTTTTCGACATGCTGCATACGGCCCATGCGACCTGCTGCTCGAAGGCGTCGGTGAAGCCTGACCTGTGGCTTGCCCACGGCACCTTCACGGTTTTTACGCCGCACTTCCTGCACTTCACCCTGTAGGTGTCCATCTTGATGAAGCCCATTTTCGTGCCGAGATCGAGCGTCCGCCATACCCTCTGTTCCCGGCCGTTGTCGTAGAGTTTCCCTTTTCGCCCGCAACAGCCGCACCTGCTGGCGTTGCCCTTGGTGAGTCTTACCGTGATGGTGACCGTGGTATCGGTTTGTTCCTGCTTGACGACAGTACAGCCGTTGACATTGAAGATGGATTTGTATAATTTTGACATGGGCTTTTT